>NZ_JAYMZR010000005.1:0-126946 GCF_035828615.1 Streptomyces sp. H27-D2
CGTCGAGAAGCCGGGAACCGTGCCCCGCCCCGAACCGTCCCGAGCCGCCCGAGCAAGGATCATGAGTCCTGGCTCCCGCGTCGACCGCGTCTTCGCACTGCTGCGATCCGAACCAGATCGCTCCTTCACCCCGAGCGAACTGGCACGGACGCTCGAGATCATCAATATCAACAGCTTCAGCGTTCAACTCGCCACCTGGGCCCGCCGCGGTCTGCTCGCCAAACCCGCACGCGGTCGCTATGCAGCCCCGAGCAACTGCCCCGCACCAAGCCCCTTGACCTGCGCCGATCCGCCTTAACTACGCGGCATTGCATCAAACCCGGAACGGTTCAGTCGATCTGGTCTGTCTCCGCACAGGCGCGGTAGGCTCACCTGATCATGGATGCGAGCGCAGGAAACGAGATGATCGCCATCCCGCCGGGGCCGGTAACGCTGTCGGACCGGCGGACGCAGCGCAGCTGGTCGGTCGAGCTTGCGCCCTACCAGCTCGCGGCGTTCCCGGTCACCCAGGCGCTGTACGAACAGATCACCGGCCAGCGGCCGAGCACCGCTCAGGGGGACGAGTTGCCTGTCGAGGGCGTGTCCTGGTGGGATGCGGTCCGGTTCTGCAACGCTCTGTCCCAACGCGACGGGTGCGCGCCCGCCTACGATCTCCAGGCCGACGGCGAAGGCATCGAATGGGACGCGTCCGCTGACGGGTACCGGCTTCCGACCGAAGCCGAGTGGGAGCACGCCTGCCGTGCCGGTACGACCGGACCGCATTACGGGCCGCTCGACGAGATCGCCTGGTACCGCGTCAACTCGCACGAGCGCATTCACGACGTGGGAGGCAAGCGGCCCAACCCGTGGGGTCTTCACGACATGCTCGGCAACGTCTGGGACTGGTGTTGGGACGTCTACGACGCCGAGGTCTACGACACCTACCGGGTGCTACGTGGCGGTGGCTGGTTCGACGAGCACTGGAGTTGCCGGGCCTCCGCACGGCGCCGCAGCCACCCGAGCTTCCAGGTCGACGACGTAGGGTTCCGCATCGCACGTTCCATCGCGCGCTGATCCGCGTCGTGCAGGGAGGCGCTGTGACCTGGGGTGCCTCAAGTTGAGCGAGACACCGAGCGTTCGTCTGTCTCGCTCAACCTGAGGAAATTTGTCACGCTGCCTTGGGCTTGTGGGCGAGGAAGAAGCCTTGCCGGGGCTTCTCGCTCTCGTCGGGTTCGCGGATCATCTGGGCGTCCATGACGAGGCCGGCCTTGCTCATGAGGTCGGCGTCGGGCGCTGAAGCGTTCCGCGCTCGCGCACTGAAATCTTCCGTGTGGGCCGACATTGAGCCTTTTCCAACCTCAGGTTGAGGCGTGGTGAAGGACGACGACAGCCTTCACGATGTCGGTGATTCGGTTGGTGCTGCAGCGGAGCTTCCGCAGGAGGCGCCAGCCCTTGAGAGTGGCCATGGCCTGTTCGCCGAGACAGCGGATCTTGGCGTGGGTGCTGTTGTGTCGCCGCTTCCAGCGTTTGAGTCGACGGCCCCTGAACGGCACCCGGACGGGGCGGCCGGCACCCTGGTAAGCCTTGTCCGCCCAGCACTTTACGTCGGCCTCGGCGAGCGCGTCGATGATGCCGTGGTGCCGGGCGGCGGTCAGGTCTTGGGTCGAGCCGGGCAATGCCGGCGAGGCCCACAGCAGTCGGCCGAACGGGTCGGTGAGGACCTGGATGTTCATGCCGTGGCGTTTGTGTTTCCCCGAGTAGTACGGGGGCGTCGGCGGCGATTCGGTCGATCGGCAGCAGGGTACCGTCCAGGATGACAAAGGCTTTCTCCCGTACGGTCTTCATCGCCTCGGTCAGGGTCGGCGCGGCGGTGGCCAGGACGTCGATCACCTCACGTATGTATCGGTACACGGTCGCGAGCTCGAACACGTCTACAGCGCCGTCGCCCTCAACCTCATCCGCCTGAGCGCCTGGTGGAACGGCCGACCACTCGACCGCCGCCACACCAGCCACCTCGCCCGACTCGAACTCACCCTCACTGCATAGCCGAATGGGCAACAGGGTCTTTGCCGACGTCGTAGCGAGGTACCCGGTGCTTGTTCTTGGCGCCGGGTGGACGTCCGGGGCCGGTGCCTGTGGGTTGGGGAACACGGGTCGGGCAGGCGAGGTGAGCGGATGTTCCTGAACCCCCGGCGGACCCGGGCCGGGGTGAGCCGGCCGGAGGCAGCGGGCTTCTCCCACGGGCGGCGGAGGTCATCGGCGAGGGGACGGGCGAGCCGGAGCTGAGTGTGGGCGACGATCAGGAGCCAGGTCCAGCGGTCCGCGGCCTCGGGCGTGCGAAGTTTCGGGGTGGTCCAGCCGAGGGTCTGTTTCGCGAAGCGGAAGGTGTGCTCCAGATCGAAGCGGCGTAGAAACGCCTGCCGGCAACGGTCCACATCGTTGGGGGCGGCGCCGGTCTTCGAAGACCACGACCATACCGGCGGAGCATCCCGTTCCTTCGACAGGAACTCGACCTTCAGCCGGATCAACGTGCCTTCCACCAAGGGAAGTTCGCCCTCGTGGTCGAGCCATGCCGAGCGGTGGGTGAGCCGAGGGTGGACCCGGTCCCATGCCTGGGTTTCGGCCTTGCCGTAGTTGCTGGTGTCGGTGGCCGTGGTGATCGCGGGCTCGGGCCAGGTCTCCGGCTTGGTGAAGCGGAACTCCGGCCCGTGCTTGGGCGGCCGGCCGTTGACGCCGTGCGTCCTCGGCGGCTTCGGCAGGCGCATCACGCGGTCGGAGCGGACCCGGCCGACCAGCTCGACGGGCAGGTCTCGCAGGACCCAGGCCAGGCGGGTGACGTCGTAGCCGGCATCGCTGACGATCACGATGTCCGGGTCCCCGGCCTGCCACTGACCGGCGGCGATGAGCCGCTCGACGACTCCTCGCAACTGGACGGCGGTGACAGCGGTCGCGTCGTCCACCGGTGTGAGCCGCACCGCGTCCAGGATCGCGGTCCAGGAGGTGGCGCCCGGCTCCAGCACGGCAACGAAGGAGTAGGGCCAGCCCGGAATGAACTGCGAGGCCGTCTTCGCGCGACCGTAGACGTGGCAGAACAGCCGCTCCGCCGAGCACGGCGCGTCCGAACGCAACCACGGCGACACATCGACCGCCAGCACCAGCCGCCCGCCGTCGAAGCGGGGCAGCGACAGCCCGGCCAGCACGGTCCGCAGCCGGTCCATGTCGATCCGGCCATGGTTCAAGCCGCCGTACATCGCTCCGTGCCCACGACGATGCTCAGGCGACAGTGTCAAGTCCACCGGAGACTTCACCGCCCCGTCCGCGCACAACACCGCGTCGGACAGCTCGAACAGTTCATCGCGCCGCGCGGTCAGACACGCGTAGAACTCGCCCCGGAAGCGTGACGCCTCCGCGAACGCTTCCCTCCGGACAGCATCAGGCAGCAGACTCACCCTCACGGTCTTCGTCTTGGTCACGTGCACCTTGGTCGGAGCACATGATCAGACGAAGGCCGCCTCCACGTCCGGCGAATCCCCAGGTGAGCGACCCAGTTCGAGGCGTCGTTCGAGACCGGTAGATAAAGAACAAGCTGAGAGACCACGGACTCTCGCCGGACCGCATCCGGTTTGCCCCTGATCTTCGTTCTCATAACCTCTCGCAAAACAGCTTTCGCACAATGCCTCTCGCGATAGGTTCTGCGACATGCCAGAGCTCGCCGAACCGGCCGTCGCCGCCGAACAGTTCGACTGCCCCACTTGTTCCGTCCCCGCCGGAAGCACCTGCCGCACCCGCGGCGGCAAGGTCGCCCCGATGTACCACACCCCGCGATTCATGCTCGTCCCCCAACTCCGCGCCGAGCTCGAAGTCCGCACCCCCGCCGACCGCGGCCCCGGCCGCACGTGGGAGATGGGCCCGGCCATCGACGCCGCCGCCCCGGAGGCCGCGGCCAAGCCCACAAGGGTGCTCCCCACGCACGTGGGGATGGTCCCTTCTCCTCGTCGACGACCTGTCCAGGGTTGTAGTGCTCCCCGCGCAGGGAGGATTGGGTAGTAGCTCCGCTACTTGATTGAGGGTCCTTGATGAGTCTGACCGGCCAGATACTTCCGCTCGTCGGCGTCGTGCTCGGCGCTGTCACATCGTTCCTGGTGGGGAGCCTGAACGAGCGGACAAGGTGGCAAAGACAGCAGTCCGTCCGGTGGGACGAGCGCCGGCTGACTGCCTACGCCGGGTACATCGCTGCCGTCAAGGAACTCGCCGCCCGCTATCAGCGCATCGCTGCGGCACGCGGGTTGGTCACCGGCCCTGCGCCCCTGGAGCTCACGGACGAGGTCCTCGCTGAGCTCGCCGAGTGGGAAGCCCGCCGGTCTGCCTTGTCCGCGACGTGCGGGCTCCTGGGAGACACCGAGACGAACACCGCGTCGAAGCCGCTGAACCACTGTCTCTGGCGTCTGGAACACCTTGCGCGGGGCGTACCGACCGAAGTCGAGCAGAACTGGGAGCAGGCATACCAGGAGTTCAGGGATGCGCGGCGGCAGTATGTCGAACGCGCCCGGGTCAGCCTGGACGTGCCCGGGGCTGTCACTCGCGAGGTCGCCTGGCCCGCAGCCTGGCGGCCCGCATCACACTCATCCCGGACAGAAGACTGACCCCGGACCGATCACGGCCGGAGTCACAGCCGGATCGCGGCGACGCTGACCGCCCCGTAAAGACGTAGGCCCTGTCGTCACAGCGGGCCGCGACCGCTCGGAAAATCTTGAGCCGGTTGATCGTCCGCTCGACTTCGTTGCGACGACGGTAGATCGTCTTGTCGAAGCTGGTCGGACGGCCACCCTTGTCGCCACGGCGCTTGCGGTCGGCCCGCTGGTCCTTCGGCTCCGGGATCGTGTGCCTGATCTGCCGCCGACGCAGGCAACACCGGCTGCGGCGCGACGAATAGGCTTTGTCACCCCCGAGGTGGTCGGGCCGAGTGCGTGGGTGTCCGCCTCCGGGCCGGGGTACTCGAATCTGATCCAGCACCGGGATCAACCACCGGGCGTCGCCCCATTGGCCAGGCGCCCGCGTGCCGTCCGCTGCAGGCGACCGCGACCACACCCCGGCGGAACGTCGGGGGCAGTCCTTTCCGCCACGGAGTGCCAGCTACCTTTGCAACATGACGATGCACAAGACCGTCCGTGTGAGTGTCGACGCGATGATTGAGGACCTCAGGACACTCGTCGAGATCGAGTCTCCGTCGCGCGATCTCGACTCCTTGAGCGCATCGGCCAAGGCTGTCGCCGCTGTCATCGAGAGCCGCCTTGGCGGGCAGGCCATCCTCGTTGAGAGCGAAGGCGGGCCGCACGTCCACTGGTCAGCCGGCGGCGATCCCAAAGTACTGATCCTCGGTCACCATGACACGGTGTTTCCGCTCGGCACCCTTGAACGCCGCCCGTTCATGGTCGAAGACGGGCATGCAACCGGCCCCGGGGTCTTTGACATGCTTGGCGGTTTGGTACAGGCCGTTCATGGTCTGGCAATGCTGGATGACCGGTCAGGCGTCGAGATCCTGGTGACCGCCGACGAAGAGGTCGGCTCCCGCTCCTCTCGAGCTCTCATCGAAGAACGAGCCCTCGCTTGCGGCACTGTACTTGTGTTCGAGGGCGCCGCTGATGGCGGAGCCCTGAAGACCGGCCGTAAAGGCTGCGGCACCTTCCAAGTCTCTATCGCGGGCCGGGCGTCGCACGCAGGCCTTGAGCCCGCAGCCGGGGTCAACGCCCTGATCGAAGCATCACACCAGGTACTGGATATCGCAGCGCTTGGTCGACCCGATATTGGCACGACTGTTACCCCGACCGTCGCGTCCGCAGGAACCCTGGACAACGTCGTTCCCGCAGAGGCGACCGTCATCGTCGACGTCCGGGTCGAGTCGGCCGGCGAGAAAGAACGAATCGAATCTGCGTTCGCAGCACTGGCTCCGCATCTCGCTGAGGCGGAGATCGCGGTTCAGGGAGCTGTCAGCCGACCCCCGATGCCTGAGTCGGCGTCGGCCGAGCTCTTTGCCATGGCAAAGCAGCTGCTTCCTGACCTCGAAGGCAAGGCAGTCGGCGGCGGGAGCGACGGCAACTTCACGGCCGCACTAGGGGTGCCGACACTTGATGGCCTTGGAGCAGTCGGGGGCGGTGCCCACGCCGACCACGAGTACCTGGTGCTCGAAGCCATGGCCGAGCGGGCGAACCTTGCTGCTGGACTGGTGAACGCGATTCAGAACACCTAGGAGAACGAGAATGTGTGGAGCCGGGCGCGACCTGTGAGCGATCACGCGAGGGCGCGATCTGCGAGATGCGCGTTCGGTGATCGAACACCGCTGCCGACACGGGGCGCTGAGGCTGACTCGCAGAGCAAGACGCAACACGCACAGACTTTGCCACAGATCTTCACTTCGGCAACCTCACCACCAGCGAGCCGACCCTGCTCGACTTCGAAGGCTTCGGCCTGGCACCGGCCGGCTACGACGGCACCCTGCTGTACGCGTACTCCCTGCCGGCCCCCACCACCGCAGCATGCATCCGGACGGAATTCCCCGCCCGCGACACCACGGCCGGACGAACCGCCCAACTCGTCGCCGCCGCGACCTGCTGCAGTCCGCCTCCCGCAGCGACCACCCCGAGCTCACCGCCCCGCTGCCACCCGGATCAGGAGTTGTTCGCGGTAGGCGGCCAGCACCTTGTCTCCCCATCGGTCATCCGGGTAGGCATCCGGATCTGTCTCCCAACGCTGCACGAAGTCCGACAGGGGGCCGCTGCGGGGTGCGGGGAGCAGGGGCGGACAGTTCCTGCCACAAGTCGTACGATGCGCCGGTCACGCGGTCGGAGGCGGCCGAAGGCTGAGTGCCGTCGAGGAGCTTCCGAGGCCCGCCGGCGCATACCCGGAGCGCTTGGCCCGCCGATGCCGTCCCCAGCTGTGGCGTCGTGGATGAACCGCAGGTCGTCCCCGTATCCCGGGGTAATAGCGAAGAGCGCCTGCCCCGTCGCGTTGCGTGCGATCCCCGCCGCGCGCTATTCGCGGGCGGCACCTGCCTCCATCGGGCGCGTGCGGAGCAGGACGCGGGCCGGGAGGCCGGTGGCGGCCAGGCCCAGGAGGAGCACACCGGCTGCGATCGCGGCGGCGACGCCGGGCGGTACGTACGGGGCGCCGCCGGTCAGACCGCGGGCGATCGGGGTGAGGGTCGCCCAGGCGATGGCCGCGCCGATCCCGATGCCCGCGGTGCCGACGAGCAGCGCCTCCCAGCGCATCATGCCGAGGACCTGGCGGCGGGTGGTGCCCGCCAGCCGCAGCAGCGCGACCTCGCGGCGCCGGTCGAGGACCGTCATGACCAGGGTGTTGGCCGCCGCGACGGCGGCGAACCCGCCGAGGACCATGGCCATCACACCGTTGGCCCAGGCGCTGAGCTCCAGGTCCTTGTCGACCTGCGCGCCGTAGCCGGCCCGGTCGGTGACCGTGACGCCCGGCGCGTCGAGCCGCTGGAGCGCGCTCGCCACGGCGGCCCGATCGGCGCTCCGCGTGTCGCGGACGAGCATCTGGCTGTCGTATGCGGCCGGCACATGTCCGGTGACCGCCGCGCGCGGCAGCAAAACCTGGCCGAGTCCCAGGCCGCGGTCGTAGGTGGCGACGACCCGGGGGCGCACTGTGGTGCCGTCACCGAGCAGCAGCTCGACGCGGTCACCGACCGACGCCTGGACGACGTCGGCGAGCAGCGTGTCCACGGCGACGGTGTCGTTCCCGGCCAGTCCGGCCAGCGCGCCGTCCTTGACGCCGAGGTCGAGCACCTTGGCCAGATCAGCCGGATCGCCGGAGATCCCCAGCGTGCTCGCGGAGGCGAACGTATCGGCCGCCTTGTAGAGCACGCTGGTACGCAGCACCCCGACGGCCGCGTCCACGCCCGGCACCCGTGCCGCCTGGGCGGCGGTGCCGGCGGGCAGTCCCGCACCGGTGCCGCTGACGATCTGGTCGGCGACGACACCGTCGCGGACCTGCTCCGCGGACGCGTGCGTGATGTGCTCTGCATGAAGACCAAAGTGCCGCAGAAGGCGATGACCAGCACGATCGGAGTGATCGCGGAGGCCAGCCTGCGGGAGTTGGCCCGGGTGTTGGTGGCGGCGAGCACCCCCGGTGCCCCGCCGCCCGCGTGCAGCGGCAGTCCCAAAACGGTCGCGGCGAGCCAGGCGACGAGCGGTCCGAACAGGGCGACGGCAACCATGAAGAGCATCACGACCCCCAGCGCGAAGTTGGCCGCGTCCGCCCCGGTGGCATGGGCGGCGAGCGACGCCATAACGATCCCCCCGACAAGCGCGACCGTGCCGAACGCCATACGGACGATCCCCGGGCGCCGCTGTTCCACCGCCGCCTCACCGAGTGCCTGGCTGGGCCGGGCCTTGGAGGGGCGGCGGGCGGCCAGGTAGCCGGCGAGCAGTGACGCGAGCAGACCCGCGCCGACCGCGCTGACCATCGGGGTCCACCCGGTGGACAGCTTCAGTCCGGCGGGCACCGCGCCACGGACGACCAACTGGTCGAACCACCAGTGGGCGAGCGCCAGTCCCGGCAGGATGCCGGCCGCCCCGGCGAGCGGGGCGATCATCACCGCTTCGGTGGCCACGGTGCGGCGGATCTGCCGGGGGGTCGCGCCGATCGCCCGCAGCAAGGCGATCTCCCGGCTCCGCTGGCCGATGGCGAGGGCGACGGTGCCCATGACGACGAAGACCGCGGTCATGGTGGCGATGCCGCCGAAGGAGCCGCCGAGCGCGGTCAGCATCTCCTTCCCGCCCGCGAGTTCGGGGTGTTCCACCTCGCCTCGGGCGTCTCCGGTCCGCACCAGTGCGTCGCCGCCCACGGCGTACCGGACCTGGTCGGATAACCCGAGGTCGGGGGTGATGAAGACCCGGCTCTGTCGACGATCTTGTGATCGGGGGCGGTCAGGCAGCGAGGACGATGCGTTCGCGGAGCAGGTCGAGGTTGGCACGACCAAATCCCATCCGTTTGAGCAATTTGACGCGTGTGACCTGACCCTCGACCTGACCGGAACTCCAGGTGGTGGACAACCCTGCGGTCACTGCGGCTTGGTCGCGGCGGATGCCATTGATGAAGGAGCGGAGTTCAGGCAGCTCATTCGATTCCCGTCACTCGCTCCACAGTCAAGGCCCAGGTCAATGCCCGGGGCCACAACAAAACCTGCGGCCAGGATCTACGCGCACGTGACAGGCCCGGCCAGCATAGGACTCCTAGCAGAATGACCTCGGAAGCCGGTGCTGTTGCTCGCCGGTGAGTACGACGTCGGGCTGCCGCCGCGGAATGCCGCCGAGCATGCCGGTCTCTTCGAGCATGCCGAGTTGGCGGTGCAGCCCGGCGCCGGGCACCTTCCCTGGCTCGACGATCCGGCGTGGTTCACGCGGACGCGGGCGGCCTTTCTCGGATGACCGCGTCGAGAAGCAGCTTCGCGGCCACCGTCGCCCCGTCGGTGCGGATCGCGCCGACCCACGGCGGTCGCCCGTGCGCGGGTCTCGGGGGTCAGGGTCGCCTTGAGCGCGGCTGACAGGGACTCGGTGGCCGGAGTCGGACCCTGGCAACGATGGAACATGCCAGCCAGCCAGCCGAGCACCAACTCGCCGCCCTGGACGACCTCTACAACCTCGCGAGCGCGGCGGACAACGCTCATCCGACAGAGATCAAGACTGCAGGTTAATACTCTGCGAGCCCTGACTTCTCTCCGAGATCGGCGCGTTATCCATCGTCGGTTCCCCTGGCTCTGTGGGCTTTCGAGTAGGACGTAAGGCGGTCGCCAGCAGGACTGCTCCGGAGAGTGCGATCAACATGGTCCAGACCGCGCTGACGTGCATGGCGTGGATGAACGCGTCATCGGCGGCGTGCGCCAGGGCGGGCTGGTGGATCGCGGTGGCGGCATGCCGGGCCTGTTCCGCGGAGACCCGTGCCTGGTCCTGTACTGGGCCGGGCACATCGTGCAGCGAGGCTTCGATCCCGCGCCGGTACGCGATCGACATGACCGTGCCGCCTACCGCGATCCCGAGCAGGCTGCCGGTCTGTCGCACGGTGTTGGTGACGGCCGATCCGGCGCCGGCCCGTTCCAGCGGCAGGGTACTCATCAGTGCTGCCGTCACTGGGCCGATCACCATGCCGATCGAGAGGCCCTGGACCAAATAGACGATCTCGTTCCAGACGAGTGGGGTGTGCAGCCCGAAGAACGCGAGGGAGCCCATGGCCAGTCCCGCCGTGGTCTGCGCCGTCGCGGTAACGGCGCGTAGCGACCAGCGGCGGACCAGACGGACGCCGAGCGGCGCCCCCACGATCGAGCCGAACGCCGCCGGGGAAAAGGCCAAGCCCGCCTCCAGCGGTGAGAAGCCGCGTGCGCCTTGCAGATAAAACGCGCCGTAGAGGCTGGCGGCGGTCATGGCGAAGAACAGCAGCCCGAGCGCCGCGTTGGCGCCGCCGAACATACGGTGGGCGAGCATGCGGGGATCGAAGCTGGGCTGTGCGTGGGGCCGGACAGCAGGTCGAGGACCGGCATGCCGTACTGCGCGGACAACTGGTCGAACACCCCACGTGACATTGAATCGGTGGGACCGTAGTCGTCCCGTCCGCTCCTGTCTCATCCCCGGTCCGATGCCCGCCCGGAGCGGTGTGAGCTCGCTGCTGTGGCGGCTCGACGTGAATCTTCAGATGCGGACTGCTGATCGGATTGGACATGCAGTCAAGTTACGAACACGATGAACGCGCAAGATCGCGACTGTGCGGGGGGCCAACCGCTCGTGCCGCGAAATAGCCCTCCACTCAGGTCGCTTCGTCCCCATTTTATGCCTGGAGAGACTGCGCCATGAGCTTCGGCGACCCTAACAACCCCTACAGCCAGCAGCCTTCGCAGGGCCAGCCCGGTTATCCGCAACAGGCGCCGCAGGACGTGCCCCCGCAGTACGGCTACCCGCAGCACGCGCAACAGCCGTACGGGGCGTACCCGTCGGCCGGAATGGCCGGCATACCGGGGGCAGGGCTACCGCCGCTGGCCCACTGGGGGCAGCGCGCCGGGGCGAACCTGCTCGACGGGCTGATCATCGCGGGTCCGATGTACGCGCTGGGGATCATCGACCTCGCCAACAGCGACGACCCGGCGAACGCCGCCCCCGGGCCCCTCTTCCTGGTCGGCCTGGTCTACTGCCTCGGCATGGCCATCTTCCAGCTCTACAAGGAGGGCAAGACCGGTCAGACGACCGGCAAGAAGGTCCTCGGCATCAGCCTGCGCCGGGAGGCCGACGGCAGCACGCTCGGCTTCGGCATGGCGTTCGTGCGCAAGCTCGCGCATGCCCTGGACACTATGGCCTGCTACCTCGGCTGGCTGTGGCCGCTGTGGGACGCCAAGAAGCAAACCTTCGCCGACAAGGTGTGCAGCACGGTTGTCATCAAGGTCGACAAGGGCTGAGCCGCCGACCGAGGTTAGATGGGACGGCTGGGCGAGGCCGTCCCATCCGGCAGCCCGGTGAGCGTGCGCCCCGTCCGCACCCCTGCCCATGCCCCTCTGAGGACCGTCGCTGTCTCCACTCGGCAGAAGGGCCGGTACGACTGCGGGCCGCCTCACGGCCGGCTGGCACCACGGCTCTGGTCATGGGGAACAGGGCCGCAACCTCCCTTCGCACCACGCGACCGCAACCCGTCCTGTCGCTCCATCGCCCGCAGGGTTCGACCGATCGCGCCACCCGCGTGCGTGCAGCGCCGTGCGAACACGGCCCGTGCCGGCAGATATCCCGGCTCGTTGTTCTGCGGTGATACCTCGGCCTCGGTCGTCAGGAGGAGTCTGCGGGCCGGGTGCACAGGCGGGCCGCGGGGCAGGTCTCACAGTCCTTGCGATCCAGCCATCCCGTCGCCCGGATCGCGGCGAACAACTGCCGGGCGTGGTCGGAGCCGTTGACGCCGTCGAACGCGCCGTACTCCTCAGGGTCCGGCTCCTGCCGCTTCGCCCGCTGGGCTTGCATGTACGCGAAGGCGCCGAACTGGTCCGGCGGCAGTTCGTCCCGGGCCTGGTGCGGGATGCACACGCCCGGCACGGCCGCCGCGTCCGGATCGCCATCCATGATCCAGCGGCCCCCGGGCCGGTCAGGACGGCCGACCACACACCGCAGCATCAGCACATCTTCGTGTTCCTCCACCAGCAACGCACCTGCGGCGTGGAGCTCGTGCAGGCCCGCCCGCACGTCCTCGGACGCAGCAGGCAGACCGAACCGGGCGCCGAGCTCCGCCAGCGGTAGGATCATTCCTTGATCATCGCCTGTGGTCAGAGCGACTTTGCCGATCTCGATCGCCATGTCCAAGCTCAAGGCCGCCAGCGGCACCTGACGGCCGTAGCGGGGACCGAGCCTGGCGAGCCTCACCATGAGATCCCGCGATGCCTCATCCAGGCGGTCGTCGGCGAGCGCATAAGAGGCGTCGAAGCCGCGCTGCACCTCGACCCATTCGTCGTACAGCGCGCCCGGCGGACGCAACTGCCGCAACGTGTAGGTTGCGGCGGCCCGGGTCCGACGAGGTTTGCCCAGCTTCTTCCGGCCCATCTGCGCCGCCCTCCGTATGCTGCCTGCGTTCGTCACCTGCCCAACGACGTCCCGGATCCGGAGGTGCGCGCTGCGCGGGCCCGAGTCACAGGAGCCGGCGGCTCGCACGGATCGCCTCCAGGGCGCCCGGTGCCGAGCAGCAGCACGGAAGCGACCTCGCCCAAGGCTTCGGGGACTGAGGATGTTCACATGCCCCTGTGTCACGCCGGGTTGGATGCCATGGCGGTGACCCGGTTCTTGAGTCGGTGGCTGTTCATGGGTGGAGAAGACGGGCTCCCAAGACGGCAAGCTCAGACCGTGACGACGAGGACAGCTGCGAGCGCCAGCAGGCCGAGCCCCGCGAGCATGCAGTCAACTGCAACCCGGATCAGTCGGAACTTCCGCATGGCCAGTGCTGCCATAAACCTCAGATGGTCCACTTGGTAGCCAGATGTCAGCCAATCGCGCAGTTGATCGGAGCTCGACTGGGGCCAGCTCGTCCAGCCGCTGCCTCGAAGGTTCGGACGGACGGCGAGTAACAGGATCAAGGTCGCGGCCAGCAGCGCAGCGGCGCCGAGAGACGCGGCCACGGCAGCTGGAACGGTCGGATGGAGTTTCGAGGCTGTCGAACCCACCGCCACAAGTCCGGCTCCGGCCAGGGCCAGCAGCAGGCTCGCTTTGGAATCGGAACGAGCCAAGTCAGCTTGCAGTGTCGTCATCATCGCGGCGATACGGTCTTGCGTCCTGTCTGGCTGCAGGTTGGGAGCGGTGGTTGCCATCAGTGTGCCTTCTCCCACCTCATCGGCCGACTTCAACGTGCCCAGGGCCACCTGCCAACGGCCCCAGGAAAGGCTCTGCGCAGTCCGTTGAGATATAGGACGTCGTCATCGGCCGCACAGTTCCGTGGCGTTCTGCTGCCGCGAATCGGCGGTGTCCGCGAGCACCCCGTACAGCCTGTCACGAGCGCATTGTCAGACCCCCCTGCCACGCTGACGACCATGAGCACTCCCGAACGCGCCATGCCCCCCTTGAACGCCGATGAGCGGACCTCCCTGGAAAGCTGGCTCGACTTCTACCGCAGCACCCTCGCTCAGAAATGCGACAGCCTGGAGGAGGACCAACTCCGCGAGACATCCGCGGCGCCCTCACCCATCACGCTGCTCGGCCTCGTCCAGCACATGGCGGAGGTCGAAAGGAACTGGTTCCGCCGCGTCCTGGCGCAGGAGGACGCCCCGCCGATCTTCACCCCCGATGCCGACCCCGAGGCCACCGACGGTGGGTTCGACCTCGACGAAGGAGCCACCTACGGGAAGTCGCTTCCGATCTGGCAGGCCGAGATGGACCATGCCCGTAAGAACTGCGCTGCGCACACGCTTGAGGACACCAGCCCTTTTATGGGCGGGCAGGTCACCCTGCGCTGGATCTACACCCACATGATCACCGAATACGCCCGCCACTGCGGCCACGCGGACCTCCTCCGCGAGCGCATCGACGGCCGGACGGGCGTCTGAGCACTCTCCACCCACGGGCCAGCGGCGGAGCCAAGTCGGATCTCGGCGACGGCGCCGGGGCCAATCCATGAAAGTCCGGTACCGATGCCGGTGACAGTCCGGTGCCAGTGCCGCGGAGTGTCCAGGGACGTTGTCGTACCCTGCAGCCCCGCACCCGGACGTCCTTGAGCTGGAGATGGTCCGGCCTCCGCGTCCGCGTGGGCCCCGGACAACCCACGGATCACGTCCCGGGACAGGCCCTGGCATGGGACTGTCTGTCGCGCCCAGCGTGGTTGAGGCCGAAAGGGCCGTCTGAGCAGGCAAGACAGGACCCACCGGCAGAGTCGCCGTCAGCCCCGGCCACGGGCTGTCGTGGCCTGATTTACCGTCCCGGTTCGTCGGCGTCCGGCCGCTCGGCCACATCCGGAACGTGCTCCCGGCAGTCGGGGTTGTGGCAGGGACCAGCGACCCATGCGGGCACGAAGATACCCAGCGTCTTGTGCCGCTTGATCACCGTCGTCACGGGGTGGTCGCAAGCTGGGCAGACGTGCTCGGCCTGCGTTGCCGTATCACGCTCTTTTCTGCGCATGCTTCTACGGTAGACCCGCGCGGTGCATCCGTGCAGCCCAGCAGCCGCGGACCGTCGAAGTCCCGGTCGGACAGCGACAGGGCGCCGATCCGCTGGGGGCTCGCCCGCTGATCGCCGGGTGACGGCGGCCGTCGGCATCAAATACGCGGGCGGTGGGCCGGAAAAACATGTGCGGATCAGGTATCCGGTGACAGGCTGAGATCATGAACCCTCGGCACGACCCCGTCCCTGGCTCCTCCGTTACTCCCCGGGCAACTACTCCCCGGGCAACGGACTGGATCACCACACCCGTCACCGCTGACCTCCTGCGCGGCGCACTCGACTTGGAGCGCACCGAGCACGGGGTGCTACCGCACCGGCTGCCGGCCCGGGCCCGCGCGCAGTGCGCCGACGGGCAGCTGGCCATGGCGGAGACCCAGCCCTCCGGCGTACGGCTCGTCTTCCGTACCCGAGCCACCGCCATCGAGCTGGACACACTCCGTACCAAGATGGCCTACCGGGGCGCTCCGCCGCGTCCGGACGGGTTGTACGACCTGCTCGTCGACCGCAGCCTGACCCGGCAAGCCAGTGTGACCGGCGGCAACGTCCTGATGGTGGACCTGGCCACCGGGTCTGCGGAAACCCGTCCAGGCCCGGTCGGCACCGTCCGGTTCCCCGGTCTGCCCGACCGGGTGAAGGACATCGAGATCTGGCTGCCCTACAACGAGATCACCCAGTTGGTCGCCCTGCGCACGGCGCCCCCGTCGAGGCCCTGCCGACAGAGGGCCGCAGTGTGTGGCTGCACCACGGCAGTTCGATCAGCCAGGGCTCCGACGCCGCAAGCCCCACCACGACCTGGCCGGCGCTGGCCGCCTCTCTCGGCGGTGCGGAGCTGACCAATCTCGGTCTGGGCGGCAGCGCCCTGCTCGATGCGTTCACCGCCCGCGCGCTGCGGGACACCCCTGCGGACCTGATCAGCCTCAAGATCGGCATCAACCTGGTCAACACCGACCTGATGCGTCTACGCGCCTTCACTCCCGCGGTGCACGGCTTCCTCGACACCATCCGAGAGGGGCATCCCACTACTCCGCTGCTGGTCGTCTCGCCCATCCTGTGTCCCATCCACGAGGACACTCCCGGCCCCAGCGCCCCGGACTTCAATAACCTCAGCGCGGGGAAGGTCCAATTCCGGGCCGCGGGAGACACCGCCGAACCGGCCGGCGGGAAGCTGACGCTCAACGTCATCCGGGACGAACTGGCCCGCGTTGTGAGGCAGCGGGCAGCCGACGACCCGAACCTCCACTACCTCGACGGCCGCGACCTCTACGGCGAAGCGGACTTCGCGGAGCTGCCGCTGCCCGACCAGCTCCATCCGGACCCCGTCACACACCGCCGCATCGGCGAACGCTTCGCCGCCCTGGCCTTCGGCACCGGCGGACCGTTCGCCGCGTGAACCGCGCCGTAGGCGGGCGGCCCCGACACCGCAGCCTCCGCCTACCGGACCGGGACGCATCCCTGGTGCTGCGACGGCTGCTGGGATGCGCGGCTCGGGCAGCGCCGGCCCGTATCCGAAAGCTACGGCCCGCGACCGTGTCCACTCCCCACGCTCGGGCAGGGACACGGTCGCGCCCGGCCGGCCGGCGGCGTTCAGCCGGTCCGGGCTACCCGCCCGACTCACCAGAGTCTTCACACACCACAGTGATCCCATCCGGAACCAGCGGAGTGCTTAAAAAGGAATCAGGCTGCCTTGAACTTCCAGATGTAGGGGTCCTCGTCGTCATCGTTGGCCGCCCAGTGGACCGCCAGTTCCTTCGTCGCCTTCGGGACCATGTAGGTCTCGCAGATGATGTGGCTCTGGCCCTTCTTCCAGTTCTCGATGTCGTTGTCGCTCTCGCAGCCGGGCGCGTCGTCCGCGGCGCCGATGAGCACCGACCCGCGGGTGCCGTCGGCGTAGATCTCGACGTTGTCGCCGACGCCCGGGTACTTGCTGACGACACCGCCGGCCTTGTTCGTGTACTTCACGTAAGCCACCACCGGGACGAGTCCCTTGGCGTCCGCGGGGTCGTTCACGAGCTTTTTGGTCTCGGCCTCGGTGCCCACGTCGACCTTCTGCGCGAGGACGGAGTAGGTGATCTTCCCGTCATCCTCCTTGAAGGCGCTCGTGGCGTCTTCGCCGGCCTGGAGCTCCTTGCTCGGAGCCTCAGCCTTCTGGGGCTCGCTCTTGCTCTTGCCGGCGTCGGCCTTGTCGGCGGTGCCGGAGTCGGATCCGCCGCAGGCACTCAGGGTCAGCGCCAGGACAGCGACGGGCACGGCCGCGCGCAGCAGCACCGTTTTACGGTTCAGCACGTACATCTCCTCGTGGGGAAAAGGCAAGCGCCGCCGCCCCGAAGGCGACGGCTTACGTGAACCCTACGAGTCGGGTCTGACATGTCCCGGACCGGGCTGGCCTGGTCATCCCACAGCACCGCCCCCGCGGCCGACTTCGGGAGCCTCCCCAACGGCCGGATCACGAACCAGCCTCCAGGCCAGGCGAGTTGAACCTGCCTGCTCCGCGAGTCCACTCCCCCGCGCCATCGGCGGCGCGTCCGCTGTCCGGTGAGACGCGGGCGGGCCGGGGCGAGCAGCCCGTACCCAACCGGTATCCGCCGCTCATCGGCCGCGGCCTGCCGCCGCACCAGTGGGCGATGTACCCGGGGTTCCTCCCGGGTTGGTGGCCCGCCCGGGGCAGGCGCGGCACGGACTCGGTAACTGGGGGCACGGAACGGCTGGAACGGTGTTCAGGTGGGCTTGGGCCGGTCTTGCCGAACCAGCGCCTGGCAACCGTGTAACGCGGAGTCGCGTTACACCCCCGGCGAGGCTTCAGGCCGGCCGCCGCACGGGTGGTTGTCCTGTCGCGGCGAAGGTTGATCGTTCTCTCCGAAGGTTGACCGCTGCCCGATTCGTCACATCGACGATTGACCACGCAGGTCAGGCCGCTGCCATGGTGCCTGGTGAACGTTTCAGAGGTCGCTGCCAGCCTCTTGTTCCCCTCCGTGGACATGAAACCCCTGATCATGTCGCGGCGTGTCGCCAGAACCGGCGTTGGCCGAAAGCATTATCGACCAGGCCGCTGGGCCGCACCCGGCGCGCTGGACTCAAGCGCATGTTCGCCCAGATGCAGCTGTTGTCGTCAGTGCGACGCGGCTGTCTCCCAAGACCATGGACGGCTGGCACCGCGCTGACGGCTCGTCGTAACCCGGCTGCCGGAGAGCCTGGCGCAACCGGGTGCCGCTCACCGCTCCCGCCCAACCCGGCCGGCCCGCTCCGCGCGAGCGCGCTGCCGCGCCGCTCGGTACACCGGATCGTCGTCCACGGCCTGGCGCGCAGCACGGGCCTCCAGAATCACGCTGTCCTCAGGGCCCGGCTCCGGCAAAGGATCACCGCCCCGCAACCGCGGCGTGGCCGGATCAGCGTTCTGAGCCCGTACCCGCTCCAACGCCGCGTCCATGGACGCCCGCTGCTCCGCTGACGTCCGGCGCGGCGAGCCGATGCGGGTGCCTGTCAGCGCGCCGGTCCGCAGCGGGCTGCTCAGCAGTGCACGGCGCATGTCCGCGGCTGCCCGGGAGGCGACCTGGGGCGAAGCGGGCCGGCCTTGGCCAGGGGTGAAGCGGTGTTCGGGTTGGCTGCACGCGGGACAGGAGCAGTCGGCGTCCAGGAGCCTGCCGTCCTCACAGCCTGCGGCCTGGCACCAGCCGGCCCGGACGAGGCACACCGCGACCTCGTCCGGATGCCAGCGGCGTCGGCCCTCCGCGTCTTTCTCCGTCAGCGCGTGCGACCAACGGCTGTACCAACGGCGTTCGATGCGCTCGTACAACTGCTGCGGCGAACGGTGGGCCAGCTGGTCCCGGATGGTCTCCGGCACGGAGCGCGGCAGCCGGTGGCCCAGGGCCTGCATCATCGCGTCAGGCACCGCTTGCAGGACGAAACCGATCGGGTCACGCCCCGGAGAACGTTGACGTTCGCCGCACGGTGCGCACATCTGCCGGCCGGAGCCGGGGTCCAGGGCACCGCCGCAACGCCGGCACTCCCGGCGGCAGATCGCGCACAACCCGCCGGGCAGGCCTTCCAGATGCTTGGCCGGCATCCGTCCGCACCACGAGCAGCAGGTCGCGCACAATTGGCACAGCCGCTCCCCGCCGACGCACGCGGTCCACGGGCGGTCCTGGCACCGGCAGCAGCTCTCGCTGTCGCAATGCTCCTCATGCCGGCCGCCACCGCGCCCTGTCACATCCACCGGCTGCGGAATGCGCAACACCTCGGAACCTCCGCACGGTTGGCCGAACGGCAGCCGAACCTCGCTGCCCGTCTCACCAACGGCAGTTGAGGCTTCAGGTCACTCGAAGGCCGACAACTTGCCCCAGCCGGGTGACGCCGTCCCCAAGCACCTGGTGAAGGATCTCGCCGACGCCTGGAGGACGAAACCAGGTACGACGACGCCCGTCGCTACACCACGGCGGCATGGTCGGAGAACGGACTGAAGCGGATCAAGCTCCCCGCGGACGACAGCAACCGAATCGCGGACCTCGCGTGGTCGGACACCAACAAGACCACCGGCCCGTGGCACAACGTCAGCGCGGCCTGGTCCGGCTCCCCCGCACCGACCTCATCCGGGTCAGAGCCGTTGGCGTGCCGGTCAAGCGCTGTAGGCACCCGGTGCGTGCTGCCGGGGCAGGTAGGTCACCTGCGCTTCACAGTCGTACGATCCCCAGCTCTCGCCGGCCCGGCGGTGGCGGCCGGCGTTGTCCTGATCCGCCACCGTGCGGGGGTACGCCGCAGCCGGCGGTGGGGCCTGCGCGGCGGGAATGGACAACTGCTGCACACGCAGCATGACGCTGCGCAAGTCCATACCGAGCTGATCGGCCAGCACCTGTGGATCCAGCCCAGCCCACCAGCCCTGGACCAGGACCGCGTCCATGGAGGAGGTCCACCACGGCGCCCGGGAAGCCGCGGGCGCGGGCTCCGGCGGCGGCGTCATGCCGTCCGGCACCGCAGTGAGATCGGGCGGCGGCAAGGGACCGGCCTGCTGCTCATCGCCCGGGTAGCTTTGAATCGTTTCTGCAGTCGCGCTCCCGGGGCCGTTCCCGCCGGATGCCTGGGCGAAAAGCTGCTCGGCCGTCTCGCGCCCCTGCGCTCGGCCCACCGTGCGCCGGGCCGAGCGCACGGAGCGCTCCCCCACTCCCAGAAAACCTGCCACCGCCCCGTCGCTACCGACCGTCACGGCCATCGCCGCCAGCAAACGAGCCCGGGTCTCCTGCTCAAAGTCCAGCGACCGCTGCGCCATCGCCACCCGCTCCTCCGCCTGGCAGAAGGCCTCGGCCAACGTCGCGTTCCGCTCCCAGACTTCTCGTACGTCCACACCCGCCAAACGTTCGGCGTTCTTCCTCGTTGCGGTTTCCCGCCCCGCCAACCCGAATGCCGACTAAGTCCTCTAAGTTCATTAGATGATCCGCGCTGTCCCGGTCCGGCCTTGTTCGCTTGACGTTGCGAGAACCACCCTATTGCCGCGCATCTCATCGCGAAGAGGGCCTGTTAGCCGACACATGGACTCCCCTTCCCCCCGCCGACTCGCAGAGTCAGCGGCATCCGGCGACTTCGACCTGGCTCCGCCCCAGCCCTGGATCTTTACCGCCGCCACCCCGGCCCCCCACGGCGACATCGGCCACGGAGCCTCACTCCAGCGCGGCGACCAGCACGTCCCTCTGCTCTACTGCGGCCAGGAGCTCAGCGACTTCCTCCTCACCATCCGTCGGCTCGAAAGCGACTACACCCAGCACAGGACACCCGCTCGGCCCGTTCGTGAGGATGGGATTCCCGATGCCGCGACCGCTGTCGCGGCCCTCGCGAAGCCGGCGTCGACGAGCTCGTCGCGGGTGCAGGTACGGGTCATGTGAGTCATGGCGGCCCGCCTCCGTCTCTGCCGGACCGCCATCCTTCCGTACCGCAGCCCAACCGACGCAGCCTGCGACAGTGCGGTTGCACCCCCTTGACCGGCCGCAGGTCACGAGCGGGACCGGCGCAGCGCGGCAGGTGCCAGCCAGCCGGCGGTGGAACCCCGAATGGCCACCGCCGAATTCATCGGCCCTGGAATCAACTCGCGCGACAACAAACCTTCGGCGTTGGCCGGGGAGCTGGTCGCTCCTGCTACGCGACCGGGAGGCCCAGTCCGGCGGCGACCGCGCTGACTCGGGTGTACACGGAGACGGGGTAGTCGTCGTCGCAGTACTGGTTGCCGGTGGAGACGACACCGATCACTTTCCCGCCGGCGACCAGGGGTCCGCCGGAGTCACCGCGGCAGATGCTGTCGTGGGCGCCGGCGGCGGTGACCCCGCACACCTTCTGCGCGTTGGACTCGCTGGGGTCGGTGAAGGGCTCACAGCTCTTGAGCGGCGCCAAGGTGAGCACGGCCGACTTCAGCCGCGTTCCCGGGGTGTCGGTGGTGGTCCTGCCCCAGCCCATGGTCTTCGCGGTCTTCCCGAAGGTGTAGAGGGCCGTGTCCTGGGGCCCTGCCACTGGCAGCGGGGCGTATGGCATGGACGCGGAGAGGGTGATGACCGCCGCGTCGTAAGTGAGCGTGTTCTGAGCGAACTTGGGGTGGATCTTGACCGAGGCGACGTGCCGGACCGTCCCCTTGGTGCTGCCCATGTCGGTGCGCCCGCCTATGATCCGCAGGTCGAGGGGCGCGGCGGCGTCTTTGACGCAGTGCGCGGCGGTGAGCACCTTGGTGGGAGCCACGAGAGTGCCGCCGCAGAACTGCGTGCCGTCCGGCGTCTCGATGAGCATGGCGTACGGGTGGTCCACCACGGTGGTGTTCTGCCCGCCGTGGATGGCGGCGGCCGGTGTCGCGGCGGCCGCGAGACCGGCCGTGGTGAGAACGGAAGCGGTGAGTACGGCAGCCGCGGTACGCCTGTTGAACGTGAACATGTGATCCCCCGGGGCACTTCGCACGCGGTCCGGTGACCGCGCGTCCCTGCTGTGCATCATGATGAGAAGATCAGCGGATCGGTTCCATCACCGGGCGGTGCCGTCGCCACGCCCCGGAGCGGGCTGTGCCCGGGATACGGGCTCGAGCGCGGGCTGCCGATGAGGTCGCCCCCGACGGGGCCACACCCCCGCACTCCGCCGGCTCACGGTCCAACCGCTCGGGCCCGGCCCGGTCACGAGCCGCCCCCGCAGGGTCGGCGCGCTCCTGGACGCCGGTCATGTCTTCCTCAACGCCCGCCCCCAGCGACTCGCTCCCCCGCCACAGCCCTTCCCGCCGCGATCTGCTGACACCGACCGCAGTGGGCGCCGCGCCTCCCAAGCCATGCTCCGCCGACGAGTTGCTGATCACTCGGATGCAGAACGGCCAGGCCGACACGCCCCATCCTGCGTCGCTGCACCGGCCGCTCGGCGCCAGCCGACCGGCCGCAGGCCGTGTCTGCGCTCCGTGACCCCACAGGGGACCCCTGCCAATCGCGCCATGTTGCCCGCCCCCCGGCGGGACCGGTGCCGCGAGCCAGGTGCCGACCAGTCGGCGGGGGGAATCCCGCAACGACCACCGTCGAATTCATCATCCCTGGCACCAATCTCCCAATACGACAAGCCTTTCATCATGAGTTCCATGAATTCATTGACACGGATTACCCGTCCCGAGGAAAGTCAAAGCCACACCACCTGTCGATGAAGTCGCGTAATTCTGGGGGAATTTTTCGATGAAGCGAACCATGGGCATCACGCTGGCCACCCTCGCCCTCGCGGCCGGGACCACCGTGCTGGGTACAGCGGGCGCCTCCCAGGCGGCGGTCGCCTGCGGTTCCGGCATGGTCTGCATCTACCCGCAGACGAACTACGGCGGCGTGCCCTACGTCCGGCGCGCCTCCGACGGCGGAGCACGGTTCCAGAACCAGCCCATCAACGACAACACGTTCTCCGTCATCAACAACTCCGGCCGCACCGCCCGGATCTACCGCAACAGCCTCTACGGCGGATCACACACCTGTATCCTCCCCAACGGCCGCATCGCCGACCTGCAGAGCTACTCCGTCGGCCGCTGGGGATCATCGGTACGCATCAACGACGACAGATGCGGATAAGGACCCCGACACACCGGACCGCGCCACGATCCACTCCCCGCCGACACGCCCAGTCGGCATCCCCTACCAGGGGGCGGGGCGACGGACAGCCGGGCCGTCCCATCCAACATCAGGCCAGGCAGCCGGCCGGGACGTGGTCAGGGGTATCGGCTTACGAGTACATCGGCCTGTGGGGGCTGCTGGCCGATCCCGACAAGGAGGTCCCGCGCAGGGCCGAGATGTACCTCGGCCCGTTCGGCGACGCCAGCGGCTGGTGGTTCGACAAGCGGCACAAGGACACCAAGCGCCTGCCGATGCCCCTGGCACCCGAGCACGAGCACATGACGGGGCTGACGGTCCGGGCCGGGCTCTACTCGATCTACGGAGCCCAGGTCCGGCACGGCAACACGTGGTCCAAGCGCACGGGCAGCAACCAGGGCTCCAACGACGAGGGCGGCAAAGGCAATGAGCGGGGCGGCGGCAAGCCGGAGACCACGCCGTAGTACCCCCAGCCGGGGAATTACATCGCTGAAGAACAACGGCTTCAGCTACGCCCAGTGCCTGGTCGTCGGATTCCGTCCCCTCCAGATTCAACTGCGCTGCGGCACCCCCGATGTGGGGTTGGAGGCACATCAAACAGGGCCCGAACGTCGAAGAGTTCCGCACCCTCATCGGCACACCCGTTGGAACCAATGGCCTTCTCACCGCGCACAAGGTCACTACTCTGGCTGCGTGTTAGCAACCACGTACGGGAACTCGTTCCCCACCGGATGAGGCGAAAGGGCGGATGATACGTATGGTGGCGCAGACACCGGCTGAGCGGGCTCTGGCCCGCTCCTACACCACTGGTTTCGGTCCGGTCGGATTCGACATCTCTGATCTGTCGGTCGATCATCACCCGAACCGCAGTCTGACGTTGACCTACCGGCTCACCGTGGTGCGTCCAGGTCACCCCGACGAGCGGTGGGAGTTCACTCTGCTGTGGGACGACAAGTCCTTCGTGGATGTCTTCACGTCCGCCACGCCCGATCCCGAGCGGCTCAGGATGCTCGTGCACCTGGTCCGCTCCCTGTTGGAAGAGTGGTTCGACACCAAGGGGCATAACCGGCGGTCGGCGCAGATGGGACGCCAACTGCCCTGAACCGCCGCTGATTCGATACCGGGCTCCGCGCCTTCCCTTCGGAGTGCGGAGCCCGGCCTGTCCTCTACGGTGTGACCAACCGCCCTGGCGCCGGCCCTGTCGGGCACGGCCCCGCGGCAGGAAAGCCGCTGCCGCGCCCTGAGGTCACTGGACCACGGGGCCCGGGCCGTAGCCGGGAGTGCGCGGCCTGTTGAACCACTCGCGCGCAGTGCGCCGGCTGAGCAGCACGACGATGGTGATCGCGCCGGCCAGCGCGAAGATTCCGCCCGGGACTCCCCGGAAGGTGGCGCTGAGCGTGAGCAGGATGTGCACGCTCGCCAAGACGATCGAGGTGACGCGCACGCCGTTTTTGGCTGTGCGGTAGCGGAACGCCAGGATGAAGAGCACCCAGCCCAGGAGGTTCTGGCCGCAGACCGCGCCGGCGGCCCGCGAATTGCCTGCGATGCCCACCAGGGCGGCCATCAGCAGGATGATCAGCCCCGTCATCACGAAGATCGTCACCCGCGCGGCACGGACACTGGTCGGCATCGGAACGTGGGGGGACGAGGTTCCGGACGGGCCCGGAGTTACGTAGGCGGCTGGAGCGCCGGGCTCCCCAAACGGCGCCGGGGTGACGGGCTGCCCGTTCGGGGTCGACTGGGGCGAATATTCGTTCGACATGCTGAGACTCTAATCGGCACGAATATAAGGTTCACGCGGCCCGTCAGCCCAGTGCAGTATCCCAACTGCCCCTACGCCGACACCCCGTCCGGCACTCGGTCCATCGCGACGGACACCGGCAGCACCGCAGCCACCACCTGCTCGACCGGTGCCTGGCCGCAGCCACCACCTGCTCGACCGGTGCCTGGCCGCAGCCAGCACCTGTGTCAGCGGGAGTTGGCCGCCGAGCGTCGTGGCCACCCGGTCGGCGGGTAGTCCGCGCGCCGCGTGCGTGGGGCCGGCCAACAGTCGAGGACCGGCCTGCGGCCAGGGGCGCCGCCACGGAGTGCGGGCCACGGCACCTGGCCGCCACGGGCTTCGGCGAGCAGACCTGTGCGGCGGCTCGGAACAGCACCTCGGACTGCTCGTCGGAGCAGGCCTCAGCTCCGCAGGTGCCCCAGCACGGATCGCACCGCGTGGTCCACGGCGTGGCGCGCCTGCTCGGTGTGGTCGATCGTCTCGAACCCGTGGTGACCGAGCGGCACGTCGACCACCTCGATATTGGCGTCGCAGTCCTTGGCGGCGGTCAGGAATTCCTCGACCGTCACCGCGATCTCCGCGCGCTCCAGCCCCACCCGGGTCAACACGATCGGCAACTGCCCCGCAGCGCTCACCGCAGCCGCGGGGCGGAATCGGGTATCCGCGAGTCCCCAGTTCGGCAGCGGCGCGAGCACGGGGTAGGTCGCCGCCACACACCGCAACCAGGGCGGGGGCGCCGCGAGCCAGTCCGCCGACAGCAGCCCGCCGCCGGAGAAGTACCACAGCGCGACGCGTTGCCCGTCGACGCGCGGATCGGCTCGTACGAGCTCGACCGCTTCGGCGACGTCCTCGGCCGCGCGCCCGTAGTCGCCGAGACTGTGCAGCCGGTGATCCACCGTCACGCCGACCGCTCCCAGGCTCGCCACGTACCGGCCGTAGCCGACAAAGGTCGGCCAATCCCGCGGTGTGGGCCGCGTGCCAGGAGGAACCGGGCCGCCGTGGACGAACACCACCGCCGGACGCGGCTGGTCGGCGTCCGGCAGATGGAGATCGACGCGTCCCACCCGCTCGCGACGCCGTTCCGGCACCTCCATGAGGAAGGGGCGAAGATGTGCGGGCTGCTCGCTCACCGTCGCGGCCACCCGGTGCCCCTTCCCCGCGGCGGCTCCCAGCAGCACTTCGGCCAGCTCGTCGGGGCACGAGAGCATCGGCCAGTGCCCGGTGTCGAGTTCGAAGAGGCTCACCCGGGGGTCGGTGAGCGCCTGGAAGCGCGGCTCCCCGAATCCCACCATGGTCTCGACCAGGGCGATGCTCGACCCGTTGCCGGTGCACAGGACGCCCGTCATCGGCAGCTCGGAGACTGCCCCCGACAAGCGGAGCGGCTGGGTCAGCGTGCCCGACGGCTGCGGTGCGGCAAGGCGGTCCAGCCGTGCCAACGCGTCTGCGGAGACGCCCGCGACGCTGCCCCAGCGCTGCCACGCGTCGCGTGACGGCGCGGGGATCCGCCAGTCGTCCCCGGCCGGCTCGGCCGACTGCCGCAGCCGGTCGCGGACCGCCTGGTCGGGGACCAGTTCGAGGGCCGCGTCACCGTCCTGGGGCAGGCCCGCGTCCAGGTGGACGATCCGCGCGATCCGATCCGGGCGCCGGTCGGCGGCGCCCAGCACCGGGTGGATGCCGTAGCAGTGGCCGACGATCACCACTTCCGGCGCATCGACATGGTCGATCAGCCGCACCAGATCCTCGATGTGCGTCTCCAGGTCCGTGTCAGGACCCGCCAGATGGCGGCGGTCTCCCATGCCGGTGAGCGTCGCCGGGTACACCTCGGATCCCGACTCCCGCAGCCGAGCGGTCACCTCCCGCCAGATCCAACCGCCGGTATGGCTGCCCGACACCAGCACGAACGCCGTCATGATCGTCTCCTCGTATGCAGTGGTCCGCGCGGGCGGCCTCGCAGGCCGTCCGCGCTCGCAGCTACGGTAGGAGCTCCCCCTGCGGGAGGTTCAAGCCTTGTCCCCTGATGACATGTGGAGTATCGGAGAGCTCGCCGAACAGGCGGGCGTCACCGTCAAGACCGTCCGCTTCTACTCGGATCGCGGTCTGCTGCCCGAAGCCGCCCGCAGCGCCGGGGGCCACCGCCGGTACGGTCCCGAGGCGCTCGACCGGCTCCGCCTGATCCGCTCGCTACGCACCCTTGAGCTGCCGGTCTCGGAGGTGGGCCGGGTCCTCGACCGGGAGGACGCGCTGGAGGACGTCATCGCGGCACAGCTGCGGGAACTCGGCTCGCGGCGGGCCGCCCTGCACTGGCGCGAGGCCGCCCTCCGCCTCCTCCGGGACTGCACCCCCGAGGAACGCCCCGACCGGCTGCGGCTGATCGGCGCCGTAAGCGCCCCGCCCAACACGGCCGCGCTGGCGCGCTTCTGGCGTCGCGTGCTGCCCGTGGGGCTGCCGGCCCGGCTGGTCTCCGTGATCATCGAAGCGGCGGTTCCGCAGCCCCCCGCGGATCCGACTCCGGGCCAGGTCCTGGTCTTCGCCCGGCTGCACGCCCTCGCCTCCGACGCCCGCATCGTCATCGATCTGTGCCAACCCGCGTTTCGCCTGTCCGACGGGGGCTGCCGCCCGGCCGTGCTCTACGACGGTCTCGGTGAGGCGTGTGCGCTGGTCTCGGCGGACCTGCGGGCCCAACGGCCACCCCACGAGGGCGAGGCACTCGACTGCTTCGTCTCCGCGCATGCCCGCTCACGCGGTATGCGGGACACACCCGCCTTCCGCCAGCAGCTCAGCGGCCTGCTCACCCGGATGGCAAATCCCCCTATCGACCGCTACTGGCAACTCGCCGCCGAACTGTCAGGCCCGCGCTCCGGCCCGCCGGAACCGACCCTCGGTGCCGCCGACGACTGGCTCCGCGCCGCCCTGGACACCCAGATCGGCCGTCCAGGCCTCTGACCTGCGTGGCTTCACCCGGTGGCGGGCGAACAGCGCCACGGCCATGGCCGGCGAATCGGTTCCGGTCCGGCGCCCGGATGAGCACGGACCATGCCGGAACGTACCGTCTCTCCTGTCACTCCTGTCGTTCCAGCAGGGCGGGAAGTTCGGCGAAGGATTCGAGGACATGGTCCGGCCTCCCCTCGGCCGCCCGGTGCGTCTCGGGCAGGTACTTGCCCGTCTTGACGAGAACGCCGGTGATTCCGCTGCGCTGGGCCGCCAGCACGTCGGATTCGATGTCGTCGCCCACCATCAGCGTTTCGGACGGCGTGGCGCCGAGGTGTGCCAGTGCGGTGGCGAAGAACGCTTCGGCGGGTTTCCCGGTGATCTCCGCCTCGACACGGGCAGCTCGCTCCAACCCCAGGAGGAAGGCTCCGGAGTCGAGGTCGAGTCCGGCGGCGGTGCGCCAGTACAGATTCCGGTGCATGGCGACGAGCCGGGCACCGCGTTGCAGATGGCGGAAGGCGCGGTTGACGGCCGCATAGCTGAATTCGCTGCCCGCGCCGCCGAAGACGACCACATCCGGTGCGGCACCGTCCCCGTTCCGGGCTCCGTCCGTGACCGCTTCGTCGACGAGTGTCACGCCCGCGAGATCGTCACGGACGTCACCCGCGTTGAGCAGCAGGCAGCGGGCGCCTGGGTAATGTTCCCGAAGGTACGCGGCGGTGGCGGCCGGCGCGGTGAGGATGTCGTCGACGCCGACGGGAAAGCCCGCCCCGGCCAACGTCACGGCGATCGAGGCACGGGTCCGTGAGGTGTTGTTGGTGACCAGTGCCAGCCGGAGTCCCGCGGCGCGCAGCCGTTCCATGGCCTCCACGGCGCCGGGCAGCGGCTTCCAGGACACCGTGAGCACGCCGTCGATATCGATCAGGACCGCTCCGATTCGCTCCATACGGCCAACCGTAGCCACCAACGCGCGGCGGCCGCTGAGCGCATCGTCCCCGACTTGCGAAAGGGGCGAATATGGGGTTATTTCTAAATAGGTGAAGATATGGTTTCCGTCTCCCCCCGGTTGGGGTGAACCCACGATGCTGTTCACCGATCGCGCCGACGCCGGGCAACGTCTTGCCGAAGCGCTACAGCACGTGGAGCGGGAAAACCCCGTCGTCCTGGGCCTGCCCCGCGGCGGAGTCCCGGTGGCCTTCCAGGTGGCACGGGCGCTCGGTGCCCCACTCGATGTGATCGTGGTTCGCAAACTCGGGGTCCCGTACCACCGTGAGCTGGGGTTCGGCGCCATCGGCGAGGGCGGGGTGCGGATCATCAGCGACGACATCGTCCGCCGCAGCCAGGTCAAGGACGAGGACCTCGCAGCGGTCGAGCACGCCGAGGAGGCGGAACTCGTACGGCAGGCACGGCGGTTCCGCGACGACCGACCGCGGGTGGTACTCGAAGGCCGAACGGCCATCCTGGTGGACGACGGGGTCGCGACCGGCGCCACGGCCGCGGCCGCGTGCGAGGTGGTACGAGCGCAGGGCGCGGCCCGCGTGGTGCTGGCCGTTCCGGTGGCGCCTGCGGACGCTGTCGCCCGGCTGCGCACCGAGGCGGACGAAGTGGTGTGCCTCTCCACGCCGGGCGCGTTCTCCGCCGTCGGCGAGTGGTACCGGGACTTCTCTCAGACCCCCGATGAGGAGGTCGTCTCCCTGCTGGCGCGGGCCGCGGCCGACGCCGCACCTGGCCGGTGCACTCCGGACGCCGAGGTCGAGGTGGACGCGGGCGGGGTCCGGCTGGCCGGGGACCTCACCCTGCCGGAGGGTGCCCGGGCCGTCGTGATGTTCGCCCACGGCTCCGGCAGCAGCCGCCACAGCCCGCGCAACCGCTGGGTGGCGGCTGCCTTGAACCGAGCGGGCCTGGGCACCTTGCTCTTCGACCTGCTCACGCCGGCGGAGGAAGCCGACCGGGCGAACGTGTTCGACATCGAAACCCTGGCCCGGAGACTGGCGGACGCCACCCGCTGGCTGCGGCGCCGCGAGTCCGTCCCGATCGGCTATTTCGGGGCGAGCACCGGAGCCGCGGCGGCGCTGTGGGCCGCCGCGTCCGCGGACGCGGACATCCGCGCCGTGGTCTCCCGTGGCGGCCGTCCCGACCTCGCCGGGCCACGGCTCGCCGGCGTACGGGCGCCCACCCTGCTCATCGTGGGCGGCCGCGACCCGCTGGTGCTCGACCTCAACCGACAGGCCCAGGCTGAGCTCCACTGCGAGACCCGGCTCGAGGTCGTCCCGGGCGCCACGCATCTCTTCGAGGAACCGGGGGCGCTGGACCAGGTCGCCGACCTCGCCCGGGACTGGTTCAGCAGGCACTTGGCGACGCCGGCCGGGTAGCGCCGGCTACGGCTTCCGCCGCGATCAAGGCCAGGGCGTGCACGCGTCCGCGACGAGCCGAACGGGTCCTCACCGTCGTCTCCGCAGTCCATGGCATGAATGGACCGGCGAGCCGGAGAACGTTGAGCAGCGCGGGGCGATGTCACCCGGCTCGCTCTCCGCGCCGACCGGGGGGCGATGAGACCCGGCGCGACGCCCGTCGCGAGGGCGAGGATCGTGGTGCGGTTGTTCACTCGTCACCGGAGGTAAGTCGGCCAGATCGGGGTTGTGCTCCGCCGCGAGGGCGACCAGTTCGTCCACGTCGACGTCCGTGCGAAGCTGCCAGACGTCCCGTGCCGCCCGAAGGGCTTGACCCGTGTGCGGTACCTCCAGTTGCCGATCCGCTGGGTCGACGCATCGTTCACGTGGATCATCACCGGTCGTAACTGCCGCCGCCCTTGTCCAACGTTGCGGCTATGTCGCCGGCTTCGCGCTGCCGCTCGGGGCTGGTCGTCTCGTCGGTGAACACGAATAGCCGTACGCATGGCTCGACAACGACCGCGCAACCTGCCGCGCCGGCCCACACGGGGCGGCCTGGCCACTGGCCGCGTCGTCCCCCATTCGCCCCCGGGAACGCGAGCACGACGCGTCGGACATCGGAAAATCGGCCCGCGCATGTTCCCCTCTCAGCATGGGAAGGTGGATGCGATGAACAGCAAACAAGAGGGTCCGCCCGCACGGCCGGCGACCTCAAGACGGCGGCTGCTGGCGGCCGCCGCGTTGGCTCCTGTGCTGGCAGGGACGGACGCGACCGCCGCGCCAAGACCGTCCGGAAAGATCCGGGAGCTGGTCAAGCCGGTGCGTACCACCGAGGCGGACTGGACAGGCGTTGCGGACGCGCTGGGCCGCGGTGGCGACCTGAAGCACGGGACCGTTTACCACACAGCCTTCCCGCGCGGCGACCTGCACGTTGTCTCCTACGCAGTCACGGTCACCCCCGGACTCGCGCTGGGGACGCACGTCGCTTTCGTCCGTTACGCCGACGGCAGCACGATGCTCATGGGTGATCTGGTGGTCACCGAAGACGAAGTGCAGCGAGTCACCGAAACCCTGCAAGCCCACGGAATCGGACAGAGCGCGATCCACAAGCATCTGCTCGCTCAGTCCCCCGACATCTGGTGGACCCACGTCCACGGACACGGGCGGGACCCGGTGTCCCTGGCCCGCGGCCTGCGTGCGGCTCTCGACCGCACCGGGACACCGCCCGCCACGCCGCCGGTGCCATCGCCGCCCCTGGATCTGGACAGCGCGGGGATCGACGCGGCGCTGGGCGTCAGGGGTTACAGCCAGGACTGCGTCTACAAGTGCGTCTTCGCGCGCCGCGAGACCATCATCGACCACGGGATGGTGCTGCCACCGGGCCTTGGCGCGACCTCCGCGTTCAACTTCCAGCCGGTGGGTAGCGGCAGGGCCGCGGTCAACGGCGACTTCGCCATGGTCGCGGAGGAAGTCCAGGACGTCATCAAGGCACTGCGGCACGGCGGGATCAGTATCGTCGACCTCCACAACCACAGCCTGACGGACGAGCCGCGCCTGTTCTTCATCCACTTCTGGGCCGTCGGCGACGCCGTGGAACTCGCCAGAGCCCTGCATCCCGCGGTGGCCGCCACCAACGTCGCGCCGACCGTCCGATGAAGGAGCGTTTTGGTCCGGGTGAGGGTGCCTGGTGCGAAGTTCAGGCACTTCGCCGGTTCGGGGTGGACTGCCGGTGACTCTCGGCTCATGAAGTCGATCACCGCAGGGTTGATCATGGCTTCGGAGCGATGCGGCGGTGTCGCGTATTGTTCCGCACTCCCGGCTACCGCGACCTGAGCTGAAACGAGCACGGCGAGACGGCAAGTGAGCCCTGGTCAGGCGGTGCGCGCCATGGGTGCGGTCCGGGTGAACCCAGGTCCATCCGCTGCCACGGCAGTTCGGCATCCGTACCCTGAGCCGCTCGCGAGCGTCGGCGACGCGTCGTTCCTGCTCCGGTGCACGCTCACCGTCCCCGATCGCGGCGACGACGTCCCGCGCATCGCCCGATCCTCCAGGCCCTCGATGCGGTCTCGAGTGGGGCGCGGGACGCTTTAACTGGGCCAAGGCCGGCGCGATCCTGAAGTTGATGGCTCGCCCGCGCATGGCGAACCTGGTCCCCGCCCGAGGCGAACAGAACGGCTTCACGCGCGAAGACCTCGTCAGCGGGATTTCCAGCGAGGACGTGCTGGGCTTCCTGACCGAGAATCTGACCATCCTGCTCGCCCAAGTCCTCCATATGGCTCCCGGTCAGCTCGACCACAACCGTCGGCTCGACGACTACGGCATGGACTCGCTGATGGCGGCCGAACTGCTGATCGCGCTCCAACAGCTTTACGAGGTCGGCATTCCGCCCATGGAACTCCTGCGCGCGCAGCAACGGCACGATCGCGGACATCGCCCAGCTCGTCCATATGCGCCTCGGCCAAGCCGGCGAGGCGCCCGCCCGGGCCAAGGGTGCCCCTTCCGCCCGGAGCCAGGACAATGAGCCCATGAAGAAAAAGACCCTGGTCATAGTCGCTGCCTGTGTAGGTCTCTGGGCTGCCGGCTCATGGATGGCGCCGGCGCTGAAGAAGCACGACGACAATTTGCCGGACGCGTTCAACGACCACGTCCTGCACGAGCGAATCAAGACCTTCCCGACCGCGCGCAGCGCTCCGAAGAGCGGCGAGGGCGAAGGGCTCTTCGTCCTCCCCGACTGGGTCCCCCAGGACGCCACCGATGTGAAGGTGAAGGTGCAGACCGACGGCAACGCCAAGTTGATCCGTTTCACCCTCGCCTCCGCCCCGCTGAAGCCGAGCGGCACGGACTGCCCCGAGGGCGCCTTCGGCGACGGGCCGACGCTCGAAGCGAGCTGGTGGCCGCAGAACGTGGGCGACGACGCCGGGCGGCCGGAGTGCTCCGAGATGTACCAGTTCCGGGTGGCGGCCAAGGGCGACCAGGTCTACGCCTGGAGCAACGGCGATATGACGCACGCCTGACGGGACGCCCCAACGACTGCCCTTGCCGTTTGTCCTCCCCCGCAGGCTCGCGGGGAGGCCGAACGGAAAGATCGAGCCGGTTTCACGACTTCCACGTCGGGCGGTGCGGTGTCGACGACGCTCCCGGCCCCGGCCTGCACACCGCGTGCCGGTCCCGGCGTTCACCGCTCCGTCGCCTCAGCCACCCTGCCGAGCGCCCGAGCGGCGCGCCCCCGGTCCGGACCTACGGTACGCAGGCGCACCGCCCCTCACCGGGTCGTCGACGGGCGGCGTCGGCATACCTGTCGGTCACCCAACAGGTTCGAGTTCCTGTCTACCAGGGCGATGAGAACCCGCTGACAGTCGTGACGGTGTCCCCCGGAACGGCACACCGCACCGTCGAAGTCCCTCGGCTCGTCACGATGTTCCCCCAGTGGAGATAGGTCTGCCCGGTCCGCTTGGAGCGGCAGTTCGTGTACGACCGCCAGGGGGACCAGTAGGAGTTGCAGGTGATGGCGTACCCGGCGTGCCCGCCGCTTCCGGTGGGGTAGCGCTCGTAGCACTCCGGGGGCAACCAGCGGGAAGCGGATGCGGATGCCGAAGGGGCCGAGAGGGTGAGAAGGCCCGCTGTGATCATGATGAATGACGCCGCGGCGGCCGCGCGGCTTCGTGCTCGCATATCGGTTCTCCAGCCGACAGTGGGGCGCACTGGCTCTCCATACCTGGCTGCCGAGCGGACGGCGAGGCGGGTGCGCTGTGGTCAGAGTGACTCTCGCACTGCCGACAGCCGCTAGCCAGGGTTGGTTTCGGCTCATCTGCACCACCTGTTTTCGGCCGCCTGTAACGCGAAACGACGAACGGTACAGGAGCTCTCGACCTGTCCCATTCCCGTCGAGCCAAGGCCGCCCCTCTCCCCTCTCCCCCGGTGGCCGGAGCGGAGTCCGGCGTACTCGTTGAAGCACTCCTCCAACGGTCCCGCCAACATGCCTTTGTCAAAGGCCGATTCATCCTGACCGGCCAAGAATCCCGACAGCGACACGCTCTTATCGGCCATTACCCGCTACTTCCTCCGTAACCATGGCATGTGCCTTACAAGGGGAGACTCGGGAAGTTACGGTTGCGTGCCCCGGCCGCCAGGCCGGCACGACCCTCAACCGGGGAGATGAAATAGGCGTATGTCAAAAGTCGCCACGTCCGGCACCTGGACCGGCATCAGCGTGACCCCGCCCAACCTCGCAGGTCTCACAACGGACAACGTCACCTGGGGCATCCCCGCAGGCGGGGGCAAGAGCGGTTACGTGTTCTCCGGCAAAACGACCGAAGTGGCCCTGGACGGAACAGAGTTCACACTGGGCACGTTCATCCACCAGAACTTCCCGATCCAGGCGATGCCGCAGAGCCAGTTCGAGGTAGACCTCGCGGTGCGCATCGTGTTCGAGGACGATGTCGCGCGCGACTTCAGCTTCCGGTTCCGGCACAACGAGACGCCCAATGTCGGGCCCAACCCCGAGGACGAAGTCGATCTGCCCACGACGGTGTCCCCGGAGACGGTGACCATCGACGGGACGGAATACTCGGTCGTGATCACCGGCTTCAAGCAGGGGGGCCAGATCGTCACGAAGTTCATCAGCCCGGAGAACGGCGCCAACAGCGGCGACATCGTCGCCGTCCTCGCTCGCACCGGCGTTCCGGACGTGGCCATCACCAACGTGCGGTACAAGGGCGAGGTCAAGCGCACCCAGGCCGACGAGTACGTGGAGATCGTCAACCGGGGCACCGCGCCCGCCGATATCTCCGGCTGGGTCCTCGGCGCCGACGACCCCGGGCAGGACTTCACCTTCCCGCCGGGCACCGTGCTCCAGCCCGGCCAGCGCATCCGGATCTACACCAACGAGGACCACCCCCAGTGGGGCGGCTTCAAGTACGGCAGCGCGCGCCCCCTCTGGAACGACAAGGGTGACGCCGCCAAGCTGCGTGACACCGGCGGCAAGCTTGTGTCCGAGTACCGCTACGGCTCTGCCGTAAAGCCTTGACCTGACCGCCCACCCGCCCGTCGACACGCTTGTGTCGCCCGGGGCCTCTGCCGCCGTCCCGGCAGAGGTTCCGCTTCAGGACACCGTCGCCGCCGTCCCATCGCCGGCCGACGCCCGGCTCCAGGACACGGCCGCTCCCCCGCTTCCCCCGTCGGCCTCGCCCGGGTGCGTCGACACCTCCCCGGACGGCGCGGCGGGCGGCGCGCTGTCCGGCGGCAGACGCCGTCGTCACCGTGGGGCGGGCAGCAGCAGGGTGAACGTGGTCGGTGTGGAGCCGGCCACGCGGAGCCGGCCGCCGGCCGCCTCGGCCAGTTCCCGGGCCAGGGCCAGTCCGATGCCCAGGCCCTGCCCCGTGGTGGTGCCCCGGGCGAAGGCCGCCGCCGGGTCCAGCGCCAGGGTTCCCTCGTCGGCCACGTCGACAGCGACGGCGCCGCCGATCTCGCGCAGCGTCACGTCGACCGTGCCGCGGCCGTGCTGTCGGGCGTTGTCGAGCAGCACGTCGAGGATCTGCGCGGCGGTGGAGCCGGGGAGCAGCGCGGTGCCGGCTCCCGGTTCGACGGTGAGGCGCAAGCGGCGGCCCTGGCGGGCGAAGATCCCGTGCCAGCGCTCTTCGCCGGCGGTCAGGAGCGCGGCGGCCGGCTGCGGCGTGGTGGCGGTTGCCGGATCGTGCGCCGCTGTGGACATGCGCAGGACTTCGTCGATGGTGGCCTGTAGGTGCCGGGAGCCTTCGAGGGCTTGTCGCAGTGCGGCGCGTGGGTCGGGGTGCGGGTGTTCCAGGGCGGCCTCCAAGCCCAGTTGCAGCCCGGTGAGGGGGGTGCGCAGTTGGTGGGAGGCGTTCGCGCTGAAGTGCCGTTCGTGTCGCAGCAGCCGGGTCAGCCGGGTGACCATCGCGTTCTGGGTGTGGGCGACTTGGTCGATCTCGGGGATTGCGCTGGGGGCCGCCCGGGCGTTGAGGTCTCCGTCGGCGACCGCTTGGACGGTGGCGGACAGCGCTTCCAGCGGGCGGCTGAGCGCTCGGGCCTGGTGTCGCGCGACGAGTACGGCGGCGGCCAGCGCGGCCAGTGCTGTGCCGAGCAGCGCCAGCCAGGTCAGGAAGATCCGGTTCCATACGTCCTGGGTGCGGCTGGAGGCGCGCACCACGCCGATGACCTGTTCCGCGGCCGGGACGGGGACCGCGACGACGAGATCGGCGCCGCTGGTCGCCTGTGCCACCGCCCCGCCGGCCGCGCGGCGGGTGGCGGTGTCCGCGCGGTCTGGGCCGGCGCCGGCGCGCAGGCGCCGCGCCGGATCGTAGACGCCCACCCGGACGCCCGGCTCCGCGGTGGGCAGTTCCACCGCGTCGCCCGACGCGAACCGCGGGCCCACCCGCACGGCGGCGGCGAGCGCCTGGCGTTCGAGCTCGCCGCGCTCCTCGGCGAAGTACGACGCTCGGATCACGACGGCCAGCGGTAGCGCGAGCAGGATGAGGGCCACCGTGACGGCGACCACGGCCACGCGGACCACCCGGTGTCTCATGCGCCCATCATCACCGCGCCGCCGCCCGCTCGGTGGCCCGGCTCGATTTCGGGGCGTGTTTTGCCGTCGTCTAACCCTCGTCGTGCTGCGCGTTAACCGTGCCCCGCCTAGCGTCGTGGACATCACCGGGTTCGTGCGGAGGGTTCCGTGTCTGTCCACGTGTCTGTCAATAAAGCAGTGACCGTTCTCGTCAGCGCGGCTGCGGTGGCAGCGGTGCTGGGGGATGTTCCGGGTCCAGCGGCTCCCCGGGCGCGGGCGCCAGCTCGGGCTCTTCCGCGGCGTCGCGGCCGGCGGCGGGGGCCTCGGAGTCCAATCCGGCCGGGGACATCCCGGACGACCAGGCGTACGTCGCGTACGCGCCGGCCGGCGGCGGCTTCACCGTCAAGGTGCCCGAAGGGTGGGCCCGTACGCCGTCCGGCAAGGGGACGGCCTTCACCGACAAGCTGAACCGGATCGAGATCGCGGCCGGCACCGCGCCGCGCGCGGGCCGCGGCGTGCTGCTGGTCACCCACAGCGCCGCGGTCGTCAAAGTCGCCGACCGCGTCATCGCCCTGCGCGACGGGAGGATCCAGCCATGAGCACCTCCCGCCCGCTCGTCGGCTGCCGCGACGTCGCCCGCACCTTCGGCCGCGGGCCCGCGGCCCTGGTCGCCGTGCACGGCACCAGCTGCCAGGTGCACCCGGGCGACCGGATCGCGATCACCGGCCCGTCCGGATCCGGGAAGTCCACCCTGCTGCATCTGCTGGCCGGACTGGAGCAGCCCACCAGCGGCGATGTCAGGTGGCCGCGGTTCCCGGCGAGCCGAGCCGGCCGGGCCCGCGACATCGGGGTCGTCTTCCAGAGCCCCAGCCTGATCCCGGTCCTGGGCGTGAGCGAGAACGCGGCCTTGCCCCTGGTCCTGGCCGGAGTGCCGGAACCTCAGGCGCGGCGGCGCACCGCCGAGGCCCTGGCCCGGGTCGGTGTCCGGGACCTGGCGTCCAAACTCCCCGACGAACTCTCCGGCGGACAGGCCCAGCGCGTCGCCGTGGCCCGGGCGCTGGCGCTGCGCCCCAGGATCATCCTGGCGGACGAGCCCACCGGCCAACTCGACCGGGCGAGCGCCCGGCACGTCATCGACGTGCTGCTGGACGCCGCCCGGGAGCTCGGCGCCGCGCTGGTGGTCGCCACCCACGACCCGGCCGTCTCCGTACGGCTGCGCACCCGCTGGCAGATGATCGGCCGGCACCTGGAAGCCGGACTGCGCGGCAGCGGCTACACCTGTGCCTGGTCGCGCACGGGCGCTTCCGGCCTGGCCCACGCCCGCGGCGCCCGGCTGGACGTGGTGCTCCTCGACCTCGGTCTGCCCGACATCGACGGCGTCGACGTGGCCCGGCAGCTGCGCTCGGAACACCCCGACCTACTCGTGATCATCCTGACCGCCCGCAGCGACGAGATCGACGTCATCGTCGGCCTCGACGCGGGCGCCGACGACTACCTCGTCAAGCCCTTCAGCCTCAGCGTCCTCCTCGCCCGGCTCCGCGCCCATCTGCGCCGACGCATCGGGAATCCGGACAACAGCCCACCATTGCGGCTGGGCGACCTGACCCTCGACATCACCGCCCGCCGCTGCCTGCTGGGCGAGCGTGAAGTGACCCTGCGCCCCAAGGAGTTCGAACTGCTGGCCATCCTGGCCCGCAACGAAGGCGCCGCCGTCTCCCGGGAAACGCTGATGTCCCAGGTGTGGGACGAGAACTGGTTCGGCTCCACCAAGACCCTCGACGTCACCATGGCCTCGCTCCGCCGCCGCCTGCACGAAGCAGCCGCCGCCCGCCCGGCCCGGCTCCAACTGCCCGACATCACCACCCTGCGCGGCCACGGCTACCGGCTCCAGCTCTCCGCGCCGTCCGGCGAACACCGGACGTAGCCCCGCCCGGGAACCGCCGCACACCGTCCGGACGGCACCGCTGGGCCGGACCGGCCCCGCCGCCCGGTGCGATCGGCCATGCGGTCCGCCGCCCGCGAACTCCCCTCTGCCGAGCGGACGTTCAGGCCCCCTCGCCGCTGCCCCGAGCGGGCGACGGGTTCCCCACGCCGTCGCTGCGCTCCGCGATCGCTACCCCCCAAGGAACCCCTACAGCTTGTAGGGTTTAATCGACCCTACAAGCCGTAGTGTTCACTGCGGACTCCACCAGGGAGGTACGGCCCATGGACGCAACACCGCTCTTCGCGACATCCCCCCACGCCGAGGTCGAGGAGATCTGGCCGCGCGACGGACGGATCGTCATCAAAGGCACCGTCGTCGGCACCGACGCGGCCGCGCGGAACCTGATCATCCGCGCCCGGGGGACGCGGACCACCGCACCGCACCCGACGACCGCCGGCATCCGGAACTCCTTCGAGGCCCGCATCACCCTCGGCGCGCTGGCGGCGGCCTGCTCGTCGGCAGACCGGATCTGGGACCTCTACGTGGCCCTCGACGAGCCCGGACGCGCGGAGCCGCTGCGACTGGGCCGGCACCTGGACGACGTCACGGGCAAAAAGAAGATCTTCATCTACCCGGCGCAGACCGCGGCGGGCATGCGCATCGAGCCGTACTACACCGTCCAGGACAACCTCTCGATCACCTGCCGCCCGGAGAACGCATGACCGTCCGCTTCCTGCTGCTCAACGCCTACGCGATCGGCGGAACGGTGCGCACGGTGGCCAACCAGGCCAACGCGCTGGCCGCCGCCGGACACGACGTGGAGATCGTCAGCGTCCGGCGCCATCGCGAGAACCCGCAGTTCACCATCGATCCACGCATCCGGCTGAGGCCGCTCGTCGACGCCTCCGACCGCGTGCCGGCGCTGCGCCGCCGCGCGGAGGCACTCGTCCAGCGCAGGCCCAGCCGCCTGGTGCCGCCCGACGAAGTCCGCCATGACCGGTTCAACCGCCTCACCGACCGCCGCATCCTGCGCTATCTGCGCTCGCTGGACGGCGGCGTCCTGGTCACCACCCGGCCCGCGCTGAACCTGCTGGCCGCCCGCTTCGCCCCCGCGAGCGTGGTCAAGATCGGCCAGGAACACCTCCATCTCACCCGCCACAAACCGGGCCTGGCAGCCGAGATCGACCGCTGGTACCGCAACCTGGACGCGGTCACCGTGCTCACCGCGGCCGACGAGGACGCCTACCGCACTGTGCTCGCGGGCTCCACCGTGCGCGTCGAGCGCATCCCCAACCCGCTGCCCCCGGCCGCCGCGGAGCGATCGACGCTGCGGCGCCCGCTCCTGCTCGCCGCGGGACGTCTGGTCAAAGCCAAAGGCTTCGACGCTCTGATCAGGGCGTTCGCCCCCGTGGTCCGGGGCCACGGCCAGTGGCAGCTGCGCATCTTCGGATCCGGGCCCGAGCGCGACCGGCTGCGCGCCCTCATCCACGAACAGCACCTGTACAACCACGTCTTCCTGATGGGCTCCACCGCGCATCTCGAACAAGAGCTCGCCAAAGCCTCGCTCTTCGCGCTCAGCTCCCGGCACGAAGGCTTCGGCATGGTGCTCGCCGAGGCGATGAGCCACGGCGTACCCGTGATCAGCTTCGACTGCCCCCAGGGGCCCCGGGAGATCATCACCCACGGCGACGACGGCCTGCTCGTGCCGCTCGGCGACATCGACGGGCTCACCTCGGCGATCGCCAGGCTCATCGAGGACGAACAGCTGCGCGAGAAGATGGGCGCTCAGGCGGCCGAGTCCGCCCGCCGCTACAGCGTCGACCACATCCGGCCCGCCTGGGAGACGCTGTTCGCCGAACTGCTCGCGGCGAAGAGCGATCCGGCCCCGCAGCGGGCATCCCCGCCCCGGCCCTACGCGTTGTAAGGTGCTGCCATGGCAGGCACAGGCCCCCGCGACCGGGGGGAACGACGCAGCGCGGGCGAGCTGGAGAGCGAGGTCCTCGCCACCCTGTGGGCGAGTGACCAGCCCCGGACGCCGGCGGAGGTGCAGTCCGAACTCGGCGGCGGCCTGGCCTACAACACCGTGCACACCATCCTCAGTCGCCTGCTCGACAAGGGACTCGTGGTCCGCGACGCCGGCGGGCGGCGCGGCGCCTACCGCCCCTCGAAGAACGCGGCCGAGCTCACCGCCGAAGTCATGCACCAGGCCCTCGACCGCGGCCCGGACCCCATCGCCGCACTCCAGCAGTTCGTCACCGGCCTCAGCCCCGCCGAGGAACAGGCGCTGCGCGACCTGCTGGGAGGCCAGGCCCCGTGAGGATCGATGTCTACGTCCCGCTCGTCCTGTCCCTGCTGCTCTCCGCAGTGAGTCCGGTCGTCGGCCGTCGCCTCGCCCCCGCACCCGCCGCCCGCACGCTGGCGATTTCCGGTCTCGTCACCGCGGCCGCCACAGCCTGGGGCCTGCTGCTGCTCGCCGGAACCCTCGCCGAGGACGCGCCGCCGCTGGCCGAGGAGGCGCGCGAGCACGGTCCGCGCATCCCGGACCCGGTCCCCGAGATCATCGCGCTGGCCGCGATCGCCGCCCTGACGGTCGGTCTGCTGCGGCTGTACCGCGCGCTGCGCGCCCACCGCGCCACCCGGCGCGCCCTGTTACGCCTGTGCGAGGCCCACCCCGGCGACACGGAGCTGATCGTCGCCGCCTCCCCGGTGCCCCGCGCCTTCGCCGTCCCGGGCTCCCCCGGGCGCATCCTGGTCACGTCCGCCATGCTCGGCGCACTCGACTCGACCGAGCGCCGGGTGCTCCTGGATCACGAGCGGGCGCATCTCGCCCACCGGCACGCCCGGTGGGCCGCGCTCACCGACCTCGCGGCAGCGGTCAACCCCCTGCTCATCCCGGTCCGCGACACCGTCGCCTTCCTGCTGGAACGCTGGGCGGACGAGTCCGCGGCCCGTTCCGTGGGTGACCGGAACGTCGCCGCCCGGGCGCTCGCCCGCGCGGCGCTGATCACGCACCGCAGCCGGGACGTCTGCGCCCTGGGCTTCTCCGAGCGGGCCGTCGCCCGGCGCGTCGCGGCCCTGCAGACCGCTCCGCCGCCCACCGCCCCGTTGATCGCCGCGGCGGTGGTTGTGCTCGGCGCGATTCCGGTGCTCGGCGCGGTGGACGCGACCTCCGACTTCTTCGACCTGCTCGGCCTGATACTGCTCCGCTGATCCGGCCCCGGCACCGGTACCCCGCCGGCCCGCTCCACCGGCCGACCGCGACGCGACGAGCCGACGCACCGTCAACCGGCGGGCAGTGACACCACGAACCGAGCTCCGGAGGGGGAGTCGGCCAGCGTGATCTCCCCGCCGGCCGCACGGGTGAGCCGCCGGGAGAGGGCCAGCCCCAGGCCCGCGCCACGGTGCCCGTCGCCGGGATCGGCGCGGCGCCCGGCCTCGAAGACCGCGGCTCCCACGTCCTCGGGCACCCCCGGGCCGTCGTCGCTCACCGCGACCTCCACGCCGCCGGGCCGCTGCGCGCACTTCACCGTGATCCGCCGTTCGGCGTAGCGACCGGCGTTGTCCAGCAGCGGGGTCAGGATGCGCTCCAGCACGGCCGCCGAGACACCGGCCCGCGCCGCGTCGCCGACCACGATGACCGGCGGGTCCTGCGGATGCTCCTCGGCCCGGCGCCGGGCCAGTTCACCCGCCACCTCCAGCGGCGAGCACCGGCCGGGCAACTGACCGCTGCCGGTGCGGGCGTCCGTCAGCAGCGCCTCGCAGATCTGCTGCATCCGGGCGGCACTCGCCGCGATGGCCTGGTGCGAGGCGTGCTGCTCGGCGGTGTCCCGGGGCCGGGCGGTCAGCCAGTCGGTCTCGGCCGTGAGCCGGGCCAGCGGGGTGCGCAGCTCGTGGGAGAGCTCGGCGGTCAGTTGCTGCTCGTGCCGCAGGACGGCCGCGAGCCGATCGAGGAGTTCGTCGAGGTTGACGGCCAGCCCGGCGAGTTCGGCGGGGCGATCGTCCGCGCCGAATCTGCGGGCGGTGCCGTACTCGCTCCACTGGGCGGCCTGCGCGCTCATGGCGCCCACCGGCCGCAGAGCCCGGCCGACGACGACGCGGCTCACCAGGTAGATGCCGGCGAGCAGCAGCAGGGCGAGGACCGCCGAACCGGCCAGCGCCGAGCGGGCGGTGCTGCGGTACGGGTCCAGCCCGACCGCGGCGACGACGGTGCCCACCTGGCGGTGGCCGGCCTTCAGCGGCAGCGCGTACAGCCGCGAAGCGCTCGGATCCGCCGTCTCGAGGAAGGTCTCGCGACGCGCCACCAGGCGGTCCGCACTGGCCTGCAACGCGGCCGGGGCGCTGGGCCGCTCCACGGTCCTACGGCCCTGGTAGACCCAGATCCCGGTGTCCAGAGCCTGGTCGTCGCTCGGCTCGTGCACCACGATTTCGCCGTCGGGCCGGGTCTCCACCGTCGCGGCGACCGCCTCCGCACGGGTGCGCAGCAGGTCGTCGGCCTGTTCGCGCAGCCGTGCGGTGAGCGCCAGATTGAAGGCGGCGGTCAGGAGGGTGACCCAGACCGCGGTGGTGGCCAGCGCGACCAGCGCGAGCCGGCCGCGCAGGGTGGCCCGGCCCCGGAGTCTCCCGCGAACGCGCCTCATGCGAAGCGGTACCCCACGCCGCGGACCGTGCTGATGCCCTGCGCGGCGCCGGCCTCGCGCAGCTTGCGCCGCAGCCGCGCCAGGTATTGGTCGAGGGTGTTCTCGCTGACCTGGGCGCCCTCGGGCCAGGCCGCGCGCAGCAGCGTGCGCCTGCGGACGACCGAGCCCGGGGCTGCCATCAGGCAGGCGAGCAGCCGGAACTCGGTGGGCGTCAAGGACACCGGCCCGCCGCCGGGAATCTCCAGTACGTGCGCCGCCGGGTTCAGCCGCAGACCGTCCGCCTCCGCCGCGGGCTCGCGCCCGGCCCGGCGCAGCACGGCGCGCACCCGGGCTGCGAGCTCGGCCAGATGGAAGGGCTTGGCGAGGTAGTCGTCTCCGCCGGCGGCGAAGCCGGACAGCCGGTCGGCCAGGCCGCCGTGCGCGGTGAGGAAGACGACGGGCACATCGACGCCCGCCGCGCGCATCGCGAGGCACACGTCACGACCGTCGGAGTCGGGAAGGCCGATGTCCAGGACCACCGCGTCCACCCGGTCGTCGACCGTACGCAGCGCGCCAGCCCCGTCGGCGGCGGTGAGCACCTCGAAGTTCTCCTCCCGCAGGCCGCGGGCGAGTACATCGCGAAGTCCGTGGTCGTCCTCGACGACGAGGACGCGGTGAGCAGTCACCACGCCAGTATCACCCGCTCCCACGCCCGGCCCCCGCCGATGCCCGCCGCGGCCCGGCACGCAGTCAGGTTGTGTACAGGTGCGCTGTGCCAGTCTCCCGGCATGACGACCACTTCACACCGTTCCGGAGCCGTACCGCGGGGCCGCCTGCTGTTGAACAAAGTGCCAGAAGTCGCCGTCTACTTCTGGATCATCAAGGTCCTGTGCACCACCGTGGGCGAGACCGCGGCGGACTACCTGATCGAAAACCTGAACATGGGTCTGACCGACACGACCTACCTGATGAGCGTCCTGCTGATCGCGGCACTGTTCTTCCAGTTCCGGTCCAGGAAATACGTGCCGGGGATCTACTGGCTCTCCGTAGTCCTGATCAGTGTCGTCGGCACGCTGGTCACCGACAATCTGACGGACAATCTCGGTGTCCCGCTGGAGACGACCACCGTGGTCTTCGGCCTGGTGCTGGCGGCGGCCTTCGCCGTCTGGTACGCGAGTGAGCGGACCCTGTCCATCCACACCATCTGCACCGGCCGACGGGAAGCGTTCTACTGGTCGGCGATTCTGTTCACCTTCGCCCTGGGCACCGCCGCGGGCGACCTCGCGGCGGAGACGCTGGGCCTGGGCTACCTGGTCTCCGCCGTGATGTTCGGCGCCCTGATCGCGGCCGTGGCCGTCGCCCACTCCGCCCTCAAGCTCAACGCGGTCGTGGCTTTCTGGATCGCCTACATCCTGACCCGCCCGCTGGGGGCCTCCCTCGGCGACTACCTGTCCCAGCCGCGCGGCAGCGGCGGCCTCGGGCTGGGAACGGTCGGCACCAGCGCGCTCTTCCTCGCCACCATCCTGGGACTCGTCATCCACCTGACGGTCACCCGCAGGGACAGGACCGCTCCCGAGACCGCAGGCGCAGACGCAACGGCACGGGAACCGGCGTAGCGGACTCGGGTTCCTCCGGACCGTTCCGGCCGTGCTCGATCACGGTGCCGCGTACGGGGTGCCGTGTACGGGGTGCCGGGGCGAGGGCGGCTGCCCCGCCCGTCGGCCTCGGGCCGTTCAGTCCTGGGTGAGTTTCGCCCTCCGGTCCAGGGAGCCGTTCGACGTGGATTTCGCCGGAGCCTGCGCGGCCTTGAGCGTGTCGAGAATGGCCAGGCCCTGCCCGACGATTCCGGCGACGATCTGGTTCATGCCGTCCGTACCGTTGAGGACGGTCAGGTGGGCGTCGGCCATCCCCATAGCGGCGGCTTCCGCGAGCGCGGGGAGGTTCTCGACGGTGCGGTTGGCCGCGATGAGTTCCTGGTTGCCGTCCCGCAGCGAAGCCGCTCGCGCGGTGTTCGCATCGGCTTGGGCCTGAGCGAGGGTCCGCTCGGCGTAGGCGCGTCCGTCGGCTTCGAAGCGGGTCTGGTCGCGTTGCGCTTCGGCCAGGGTGCGCTGCCGGTACGCCTCCGCGTCCGCCGGCCGCCGCACCTCGGCCTCCAACCGCTGGGCGGCGAAGGCCGCTTGGCGCTGAGCCAGCGCGGTCTGTTCCTCGATGACCTCCTGGGACGCGCGGGCCTGGGCCAGCGGGCCGGCCTGGGCGGCGCGGGCGTTGGACTGCTCGGTTTCGGCCAGGAACCCCGCCCGCTTGATCGCCGTGTCCCGTTCGTACTCGGCTTTGAGCGCGGCGGCCTGCTGTTCGCGCTCGGCGGCTTCCTGATCGGCCTTGGCCTGCGCGATGCGCGCCGCGCTGGCGACGGCGGCGGCGTGCGGCGCCGCCAGGTTGGTGATGTAGCCGGAGGTGTCCCCGATCTCCTGGATCTGCAGCGCGTCCACCACGATGCCGAGCTTCTCCATCTCGGAGTGACTGCCCTCCTTGACCTCCTGGGCGACCCGGTCCCGCTCCCGGATGATCTGCTCGACGGTGAGCCCGCCGATGATGGAGCGGAGGTGACCGGCGAAGATGCGGCCGACCAGTTCTTCCATGCTGTTCTGTTCGGACAGGAACCGGCGGGCGGCGTTCGCGATGGACTGGGTGTCGTCGCCGACCTTGAACACGGCGACGGCCCGCACACTGAGCCGGATGCCCTGCTGGGTGACGCAGTCCTCGGAGATCTCCGACTCCCGCAGCGACAGCGACAGCACGCTCGCCTTCTGTTTGACCGGCATGACCCAGCAGCCGTGGCCGGTGACGATACGGAATTGGGCGTCCCCGGCCTTGCGCTTGGAGCCGGAGATGAGCAGCGCCTCGTTCGGCGCGGGAACGTGCCAGAACAACATGACCAGGCTCCTGGTGTGGGATCAGTTGGTGTGGGATCAGGGGGACGGCAGCGGAGCGACGATCACCGACCGCGCCGAGGTGCACTCGACGACGACGACCCGCACATGCCGGGCGATGGGTTCGAGGGACCAGGCCGCGAACGCCTCGCTGCCGCCGCGCACCGGCAACAGCACTTCGCCGGGGCCGTCCGGCGGAATCGAGACGGTCACCCGTCCGATGACTCCTATCGGGCTGTAGTCCGTGTCATCCGCCATGCCCACGCGGTCTTCCCGTTCTCGCTCGGCGCGCCGACGAAGCGGCGGGCCCCGGTGCGGTGCGCACGCGCTGCGCGACGGTGCTCCACAGCTGCGCGGGAGCGGCCTGTACCGGCATGACGCGAACCCTGCCCCCGGAGCGGAGCCGCCGCCCGGTGTCGTCGCTCGTCGAGGACGCCGCCGGCACCGCAGCCGGCAAACGGGAAGTCCTCAACACCTCAACGTTACTCCGGCCGGGCCCCGCAGGTCTGCGAGTTGTGGCCGCCTTGTCCGGAGCGGCCGGCATCGCTGCGACCGCGTCGGCGCGGGTACGGCGGTCGCTGCCGGGGCAGCAGTCGGGGCAACGGAATCAGCGCCGCCCCGAGGCCTAGCCAGGCGAGGGCGAACAGCCATCCGCCGAGGACGTCGCCGGCCCAGTGCACACCGAGATGGATCCGGCTCAGCCCCACGGCCGCCGCCCAGCACCCGAGCAGCGCACAGCCGATGCGCGCCGGGGCAGGGCGGGCCCGGGAGGTGACGGCCCAGGCCAGCAGCCCGGCCGCGAGCGCGGAGGTCGTGGCGTGCCCGGAGGGGAACGCGAAGCCGGAGGCGTGGGTGGCCCAGTCGGCGGTCGCGGGACGCGGACGCCCGATCAGGTGGAGCAAGCCGTAGCGGGCGGCCTGGGCGAGGCCGAGGAAGCCGAGCACTCCGGCCGCCGCGCACAGCCGGCGACGTGCGTCGCGGCCCGCGATGAGTCCGGCGGCGACGGCGCACAGGTAGGGGATGAGGCCGGTACCGGTCGCGGTGAGGGCTCGGGCGCAGCCGACGGCGGCGTCCGGGCGGTGGTTCACGGCCCAGCGGTGCAGGCTCAGTTCGACGGGGAAGGGTGCGCCGTCGCGGCTGATGACGCCTACGGCCAGCAGCACGAAGAGCGTGGCGCACAGCACGGTGACACCCGGTGAGGGCAGCAGCCCGGTACGCCGGGCCGTCACGCCGGACGGGTTCACCGCGACGCCACCAGGGGACGCAGCCGCGAAGCGCGCAGCCGGTCCACCAGCGCGGCGGCGCGGCGGGCGGCGACCATGAGCGGCAGCGCGACGACGGCTCCCACGAGCAGGCCCAGGAGCACATCGTGCGGATAGTGCGCCCCCACCCACACCCGTGAGGCCGCCATCAGCACGGCGGCGGGTACCGCGACCCCGCCGAGGCGGCGGTCGGTCAGGAGCAGCGCTACGGCAGCGGCCGCCGCGACGGCGGCGTGGTTGCTGGGCAAGGACCAGTCCCCCAGCGCGGGACAGGCTTCGAGGGTGAGGGTGTGCAGGGTCTGGCAGGGCCGCTGCTCCCGCACGAGTGACTTGATCGCGGAGTCGGCGGTGAAGGCCGCGATCACCACGAGAGGCGCGGCCAGCGCCTGGGCCGCGCGGGGCGCGTCCTCGCGCCGGGCCCGCCACCAGGCCATCAGCAGCAGCACGCCGAAGAGCGCGAGGCCGTAGGTGGACCAGGCGGAGACCACGGAGTCCAGCGGAGCGGGGGCCTGCCGGGCCAGATCGGCGATCCGGGTGTAAAGACCTCCGTCGAAGGAGCTTCCGGCATCGGCGAGCGCAGTCAACGCGCTCCTCCTACGGGTGCGCGGCCTTCAGGTGCGCGGCCTTCAGGTGCGCGGCGGGCTCGGGATGCGCGGCGGGAGCGCAGCAGCAGGGAGTCGCCGGGCAGGAAGAAGCCGATCAGCAGGCCGGTCTCCGCGAAGAGCACGACCGCTACGCCGAGGGCTCCGAACGCGGAGAGCAGCGATCCCGCGTCGAGGAGGTTCACGGCCTGCGGCGCTGCCGCGAGCACGGTTACGGCCATAGGGGGCGGCTCCCATAATGGTGGGCGGGGCCGTCGGCGCGACGACCCGACGGACTACAGTGATGTAGACGGTCTACTTCACTGTAGACGAAGAATGCGGGAGGAGCGTCCATGTCCGACATGAGCGCGGAGCGACGGCCGGCCGGAGAGCTGGAAGCCGGCGTCCTGGCGGCCCTGTGGGCCGCTGACGGCCCGCTCACCCCCGGCCAGGTGCAGACCGCGCTCGGCACGCGGCTCGCCCGCACCACCGTCACCACCATCCTGTCCCGCCTCCACGAGAAGGGCGCCACGGCCCGTGTGCGGTCCGGCCGCGGCTACGCCTACAGCCCGACCGAGGACGCGCCGGGCCTCAGAGCCCGCCGCATGCACAGCGAACTGGAGAAGGACGAGGACCGCAGCACCGTGCTCGCCCGCTTCGTCTCCCAGCTCAACGACGAGGACGAGGAACTGCTCCGCTCCCTGCTCGGGGAGGACACCGGATGATCTACGCCGTGTGGCTGCCGCTGCTCGTCCCCTTCCTCGCCGCCCCCGCCACGCGCCTGATGCCAGCGCCGACGCCGTCCCTTCGTGGAGCCCGAGCCCGCCCCTCCGCACAGGAAACAACGCGGGACTCACAGGGCGTGCCCGCGTTCCAGCGCGGGAACGGGGGCCTGCCGGCGGGAGCGGGGTGATCGATGACCGTGCCGGCGCGCTCAGGAAGGGGTCACAGCCGGCCGCCTCAGGGAGGGGTCACATTTGACTGATCCGCCAGGCGATCATCCCTGATGATCCTTCGCTGCCTGTGATGTCGAGGCGCAATGCCTGACGCACGACGAACCGCTGGGACGTTACGGTCCCGTCGCAGGGGAGAGTCTTCTTCGCGACGTCCAAGGCGGGAGTGAAGGCGACCTCCGCGTCTCCGTGCCCTGCGCACGCGATCGTCAGCCGGTACTGGCCCTTCTCTCGGTGCCGGAACGGCCGCGTGTGCGCTCCGTCAGTGACGCGCTCCTCCCCCGATTCGACCAGCTTCTCGCCTGCTGCCGTGCCGTCGACAGCGGTGCGCGCCTCAGCGGCGAGTGTCTTCTCGACCTGGCGCGGAGAGGGAGTCGCGCCGCGCGAAGCCGACGACGCTGCGTCATCCGGCCGCGGCTCCTGGACCAACGTGCACGACACCAGCAGAAGAGGGCACGCCAGAGCGGACCCGAGCAGCCACATCCGGCGTTTCACCCGGGGATGGCCACGCCCACGACCACCACGAGCGCCCCCGCCGGGCAGCCATGGTTCCCACCGCTCCCACTCCGCATTCGTCAAGGCCCTTCGACCGCTCAGACCGCTCAGACCGCTCATGCGACACAGCCTGACGCCACACCCCGGTCCTGTCAGAAGGTTCGAGAAAGAACCCGATACTCCCGCTCCAGCAGGAAATCGTCGCCTGGCCTCAGAGGCCGGTGCGCTCAGTTCGGGTCGGTTCGCCGACACAGGCGTCACAGGCGACGCAGGTTTCGATCCATGTACAGAGATCGTTGAGCGCGCCTTCCGTCCTGTCCCTGTCGCCGGTGATGAGGAAGCCGCTCTGGAGGCTCGCGAAGGCGCTGTTGAGCAAGGTGGCTTTGACCAGCGCGTCCGCTTCGGGCAGACCGCGCCGTACCAGGCATGACGCGACGAACTCCGCGCGTCCGCGGACGAACCCCGGCTCACACACCGGGAGCCTTCCGGCCGCGCTGAGCCCTTCGATCTCCCGGATGAGCCGGGTCATGGCCAACTCGTCGGGCCCGAGGTTCCGTTCCCAGGCGGATCTCACGATGGAGCTGACCGTGGCGGACGGATCCTCCCACCCCGGAGTCGACCGCAGCGCCGCGTGCTGGCGTTCGTCCTGCTCGCCCCAGGACCGCGGCGAGCAGGGCGCTCTTGTCGGCGAAGTGGTGGGTCAGCACACGGGTGCTCTGCCCCAGGGCTTCAGCCAGGGCGCGAAGGGTGAAGGTGCCGATGCCCGCCCTGGCGGCGGCCGGCACGACAGCGCCACCCGAGCACCGGGGCAGATACCTGGCCACCGTGATGACCGGTCTGACCGGTGCGGTCCTGCTCGGCGTCCCCGCCGGCACGTGGATCGGAGCGTCCGCCGGCTGGCAGGCGACCTTCGTGTTCTGCGGTGTGCTGGGCGTCGGAGCGCTGCTGCTCGCGGCCTGGGCCGTGCCTGGAGCCACCGCCGCGCCCCGAGCCACCGCCGCGGCCGATGCCGGAGCGCAACGCCAGACCATCGCGGATCTGGCACGCCCACTGCTCAACGGCACCGTCATGGCCGTCCTGTTCGTCACCGTCCTGATGGTGGCCGGAAACCTGACCTTCCAGACGTACCTCGCACCCTTCCTCTCCAGCCTCGCCGGAGTCCACCCCGCACGCGCTGGCCATGCTGCTGGTGTGTTCCGGAGCCGGGGGCATTCTCGGGACGCAGCTCTCCGGCAGGCTCGTCGACCGGTACGACCCACCGCGGTGCCTTGTTCTCGCGAGCTCCTTGTTCTGCGGCGCGATGCTGGCCTTCGCCCTGCTCTGGCTCGTCAGGCCGGTTCCGGTCGCACTCGTCGCCGCGCTGCTGGCGTGCTGGTCGGCCGCGGCCTGGGCGGTGCCGCCCGGCATCCAGGCCCTCATGCTCGTCCGCGTGGGCCATCAGGCCGCGGCGCAGGCCATGGCGGTCCACAGCAGTTCCGTATACGTGGGAGCCGCGGCGGGCGGTGCCCTGGGAGGGGCCGTTGTGGCCCTCGAACCAGGCCTCCTGCCGGTGATCGCAGCGGCGTTGGTGGCCCTGGGACTGCTGCTGACCTTCCGCGCCGCACGGTTCCGCACGACGCCGAAGGAGACTGTCACCACGGAAGGGGAGCGGGTGTAGCTGCTGCGCCGCGCCCGTCTTGCGGCGAGAAATACAGAGAGCGTGAGCGGTGACGACCATGACCCCGCGGACATCGTCGCCGCGCTCGAACACGAAAGAATCATGGCGGGCCAGTCGCAGCAGCGCCATCAGGTTCGCGCCAGGTGTGCTGAACTCCGCCGACGACATCGACCGTGCCGTGGACGTCCTGGAGCAGACCCTCGTCGGTCGCCGCCGGACCGGATGATCCAAAAGGTCCGAGGGAGCACCTGGCAGCACTCCGTCAGGTCATCCGATCACGGCCGGCAGCGAGCGCGGTGGCCGAGCGCCCACCCCCCTTCCTCCGCGTTCTTCCACCCGGCACACGGGTGACGTCGCCGTCGCGGACAGAAGTGCGCGTGAACAAGGACGGCTGAGGTGCCGCTTCCCAGCGGGGCCGCGGAGGCTCAGCGCAGGCGGGGCCGGGTCACCGGCCGTAAAATCGTGACCATGGCAGAACAGCCTGTCTCCCCTACCGCGCCCGAACTCGTCCTCGAAGCCGACGGTGGCTCCCAGGTGATGAGTCCGAGCCGCTCCTACCCGTGGGGCGCGACCCCGAGGGCGAAATCGTGCTCAGTGATGCCAGGGTTTCCTGGCATCACGCGGTGCTGCGGCCCACCGACGGCCACTGGACGCTGGAGGACGAGGGCAGCACCAACGGGACCTACGCCGACGGGCGGCGGGTGAGCCGGTCCGGGGTCGGTCCGGGCAGCGTCATCCGGTTCGGCAATCCGGCCGACGGCCCGTGCGCGGTGCTCAGCAGCGTGCAGCGGCCGGCCGAGGTCGGGCGGGGGCAGTCGGCCGTCTCGTATCCCGCCGCCACCCACACCTTCCGCCGGCCGAGTTCGGTGCGGCCGCTGCCCGAGATCCGGCCGGTGCGGATCGGCCGGGCGGCCGACAGTGACCTGGTGATCGACGACCTGGCGGTCTCTCGCCGGCACGCGGAGCTGCGGGTGAGCCCCGCCGGCTACGAGATCGTCGACCTGGGCAGCCACAACGGCACGTACCTCAACGGCCAGCCGGTCACCCGTGCTCCGGTCGAGCCCGGCGACATCGTCGGCATCGGCCACTCCGCGTTCGCGCTCGTCGGCGACCAGCTCCAGGAGTTCATCGACACCGGCGAGGTGTCCCTCGACGTGCAGGACCTGGCGGTACGGGTCGGCAAGGACCGCCGGACGCTGCTGGACGAGGTGTCCTTCCCGGTGGGCGAGAAGTCGCTGCTGGCCGTGGTCGGACCGAGCGGCGCGGGGAAGTCCACGCTGCTCAACGCCCTGACGGGACTGCGCCCGGCGGACCAGGGCACCGTGCTCTACGACGGCCGGGATCTGTACCGGGACTACGCCGAGCTGCGGCAGCGGATCGGGCTGGTGCCGCAGGACGACATCCTGCACTCGCAGCTGACCGTGCGCCGTGCCCTCGGCTACGCCGCGGAGCTGCGTTTCCCGGAGGACACGGCGAAGTCGGAGCGCCGGGCGCGGGTCGACGAGGTGATCCATGAGCTGGGCCTGGACCAGCGGGTCGGCCAGCCCATCCACAGTCTGTCGGGCGGCCAGCGCAAGCGGGTGAGCGTGGCTCTGGAGCTGCTGACCAAGCCGTCACTGCTGTTTCTCGACGAGCCGACCTCCGGTCTCGACCCGGGCATGGACCGCTCGGTGATGCATATGCTGCGCGGCCTGGCGGACGACGGCCGGACGGTCATCGTGGTCACCCACAGTGTGCTGAGCCTGGATGTGTGCGACCGGCTGCTGGTGCTCGCACCGGGCGGCAGGATCGCGTACTACGGGCCGCCGGACGAGGCGTTGGCGTACTTCGGGTTCGAGCAGTGGCCGGAGGCGTTCGAGGCCTTCGAGAATGACGCGGAGCGGGACTGGGCGGGGCAGTTCCGCGCCTCGCCGCTGCACCGGCGGTACGTCGCCGGGGACTCCCGGCAGCCCCGGCGCGCCCCGGAGGCCGCGCGCGGCTCGGTGGCTCCGCCCAAGGCGCAGAGCTGGGGTGCGCAGCTGCGCACCCTGGTGCGGCGGTACGCGGCGGCGCTGACGGCCGACCGGACGTTCCTGGCGATCATGGTCGCCCTGCCGTTCGTGATGGGTGCGATGGCGCACGCTCTGGCCGGAAGCCGGCTCACCAAGGACTCGGCGTTGAACGCGCTGCTGATCCTGTGCGTCGGGGCCGTGCTGACGGGGGCCGCCAACGCGGTGCGCGAGTTGGTCAAGGAGCGGGTGATCTATCAGCGGGAGCGAGCCGTCGGTCTGTCCCGCTCGGCGTATCTGATGTCGAAGGTGGTGGTGCTCGGGCTGATCACGGTGGTGCAGGCCGTGGTGCTCACCATGGTGGGACTGTTCGGCGTGGATCTGAACGCTCCGGGAGGCGAAGGGGTGTTCCTGCCGCCCCTGGCCGAAGTCACTCTCGCGGTAGCGCTGTTGGCGTTCACCGCGATGATGCTGGGCCTCTTCGTGTCCGCCCTGGTGCGGAAGGAGGAAGTCACCATGCCGCTGCTGGTCCTCCTCGCGATCGTGCAGGTCGTGTTCTGCGGTGCGCTGCTCAAGCTGAACGGGGTGCCGGGGCTGGAGCAGCTGGCGTGGCTGGTGCCGGCCCGATGGGCGCTCGGCGCCATGGCGGGGACTGTCGACCTGCACCGGATCGTGCCGCAGGAGCTCACCTCCGACCCGCTCTTCCAGCACTCGCCCGGGATCTGGCTGCTGAACATGGGCATGCTGGTCGTGCTCTCGGCGGTGCTGGGATTTTTGGTCGCCAAGCTGCTGCGGCGGCACGAGCCCGAAATCATGCGGAAGTAGCGCCCGGAGGAGCTGCCTGTGACGTCACCCGAGTTCCGCCCCAGCCATGTCGTCCCCGCGTACGGCATGGCGACCTGGTCGGCGCCGGACGCGACGCGGCCGACGGTTCCGCTGGACCCGCTGCTGCCCGTCCAGGTCGTGGACCGCCGGGGCGACTGGGCGCTGGCGCTGTGCTCCAACGGCTGGTCCGCGTGGGTGGACGGGCGGCTGCTGCTGCCGGTCGGACACGAGCCGCCCGCGGCGGGCCCGCCCGCCGCGCGCACCGCGGATCCCCGCCCGCTGCTGGGGACGATCGAGGGGGAAGTGGGCCGCTACCGGGGCTTGGTGGAGGAGCTGGCCGCCGGGCGGCTGAACGGCGAGTCGTTCCGGGAGCGCACGCGGGGCATGCGGGTGGGCGTGGTCGTGGACGGCGGGGAGGTCTGGCTGTACGACGCGCGGCACGAGCGGTGGTGCTATTGCGACGGGGTGTCGCTGCAGACGTTCGCCGCGTCGCACGGACCGTCGGCCTCGGAGGAACGCCCGCCGGGGGGCGTGCCGCAGGGGGGCGTGCCGCAGGGGGGCGTGCCGCAGGCGGACAGCACGCCACCGCCGCCCGCACCGTCGGCGGACGCGCCGCCCCGGCGGGCTGCCGCTGGTGAACGCGGACCTGTCGGCGAGGGCGAACCCGCTCACGCGCCGCCGCTCACCGGCATGTCACCGCCCCCCGGAGAGGCGCCGACCGCCGCGGTACCGCCGGTGGCGCCATGGCAGGGCCGGGCGGAGGAGGAGACCGCGATCGTCCGACCCGCAGAGGAGGCCGCTGAGGAGGCCGCTGAGGAGGCCGAAGACGCCGAGGAGGCCGCCGAGGAGACCCGGACCATGCGACCGGACGACCACCCGCCGACCCGGCTGGGTGACGTTCGGTGAACAACGACGAGGCCACACCCGACGCCGACGCTGACGGCCGCCGGCGGGAGCGGCCGACCGCCTCCGACGCCTCCGGCCTCCGCGGCCGGCGGATCGCGGAGTACCTGCTGAAGGACGAGATCGGCCGAGGCGGCATGGCGGTCGTCTACCGGGCGGAGGACCTGCGGCTCGGCCGCACGGTGGCCGTGAAGCTGCTGGCGCCCGAACTCGCGCGCAACGATCTCTTCCGCAAGCGCTTCGCCCATGAGTCGCGGGTGGCCGCGGCCATCGACCATCCGCACATCGTGCCGGTCTTCGAGGCCGGTGAGACCGACGGAGTGCTCTACATCGCGATGCGTTACGTCGAGGGGCGGGACCTGCGGGCGCTCCTCGACCGCGACGGACGGTTGTCCCTGGAGGCATGCTGCCGGATCGCCCTCCAGGTGGCCTCGGCTCTGGACGCCGCGCACGCACACGATCTCGTGCACCGGGACGTGAAGCCCGGCAACATCCTGGTGGCCGAGGGCACCGACAGTGACCGTCCGGAGCACGTCTATCTGACCGACTTCGGCCTGACGAAGAAATCGCTGTCCCTGACCGGCTTCACCAGCGTCGGGCAGTTCGTGGGCACGCTGGACTACGTGGCGCCGGAGCAGATCTCGGGGCGCCCGGTGGACGGCCGGTGCGATGTCTACAGCCTGGCCTGCGTCGTCTGCGAGATGCTGACCGGAGCGCCGCCGTTCCGGCGCGATGACGACATGGCGCTGCTCTGGGCGCACCAGTACGACCCGCCCCCGCCGCTGTCCGAACAGCGGCCCGACCTGCCGCCGGGCGTCGACGCGGTGATGGCCACGGCCCTGGCCAAGGCTCCCGGGGACCGGTACGGCACCTGCCGCGGATTCGTGGCGGCGCTGCGAACAGCCGGGCGGAGCGCACCGGCAGTGACAACGGGCCGGCCTTCGGGGCACGCCCCGACGCGGGTGGACGTACCCGTGGCGGAGCAGCAGCCGCGGCCGGCGGCACCCCCGCCGCCGCGCTGGGCCGCGCCGGTCTTCCCGGCCCGTCCCGGCTGAGGCTCAGCGCTCGCCGTCGCCCGGCGTCGGGGCCTGGGCGTCCCGCACGTCGCCGGGGTGCCGTACGCGCCGGGCGAGCAGGCTGCCGAGAAACCCGGTGACCAGTCCCCAGGCTGCCCCCGCCGCTACCAGCCGCAGGAGGTCCGGCTGGAGGGAGACCGCGCCGCGGAGGCCGCCGCCGAGATCCCCGACGCCGACCAGCGAGAGTCCGTAGTGCGCGGAGATCCGGGTGACGAGTCCGACGACGAGCAGGGTGAGCGCCAGGGCCACCGCCATCTCCAGGGCGTGCCGCCACGGCGGCATCCGGGCCGGGGAGCGGACCGCGGCGAGGAACCCGCCGGCGAGCAGCACGACGGCGGCCACCGCCACCAGCAGCCAGGCGCGGCCGTCGTAGGCGGCGACCGCGCCCATATCGAGGGTGCGGTTCCCGCCGCGGCCGCGCAGCACCTGGTCGAGGACGGGCGGCATGGGCAGTCCGATGCCCTGGGCCACGTGTCCCTGCCAGGCGCCGCCCATGCCCACGCCCAACGCGATCCAGGCCAGGTTGGGCAGGCCGAAGAGCATCGAGGCGAGGGTCTCGGCCGGATGGCCCTGGGTGATGAGCGAGACCAGGCCGACGATCAGGCCGATCGCCACATAGCCGAGCAGCACCGACAGCATCGCGAAGGCGGGCGGACGGACGGATCTCTGGAAGCGCAGCAGGCGGGAGGAGAGCGGGGCCCGGCGCGAGACGATGAACGTGAGCGCGAGCACGGCCAGCACCCAGAGCAGGCCGAAGCCGAGCGTCGCGGGAACGTCGGCACGGAAGCCGGCGGTTGGCGCCGCGCCGAGGTCCTCGGTGACGTCCTCGGTGACGCCGCCGCCGACGGGGACGCGGAAGCTGTGCCGGGCGGCGAGGGCGAGCAGCAGGAGCAGCAGCAGCCAGAGCAGGGCCGTACGGGCGACGCGGCCGAGCAATTCCTGGGTGCCGGCCACCGCCCGCAGGCGCAGCGGCCACAGGAAGACGGCGGCGGTCACGAGGGCGCCGGCCAGCGTCACCGACAGCGGGACAACGTCGATCGCGGCGTTCGTCCGCGCGATGATTCCGGCCTCGCCCGACAGTTCGACCGAGCCGCCGGCCGCCATCACGACGACGACGGCGACCACGCGGGGGAACGCGCCGCCCGGCAGGTCACCCGCGCCGGTCGCCCACAGGCCGAGTGCGGCGACCACGAGCATGGCGATCATCCCTGCCGCGACCGCGGCGAGCGCGTCCCCCCAGGCCTGTGCGGACGACGGTGCGCCGCCCGCGCGCGCCGCACTTCCGGGGCCGGCTGAAGCGGGGGGTCGCATCTGGCTCACGGTGTCTCCTGCCGGGCACGGGACCGATAGTGGGATGTTTGCCTGATCTGTCGCATTCATAACCGTATGCACGGGTGCGCCGCCCCGCTTGCGGGCAGTGCCGATTCGGGTCACACAATGGACCAGACAGGTATTAATGCGGACATATTCCGTACTGCCGGATGCCCGACGCGTCGGAAGAGGAGCCCGTGACATCTCCACCGCCGCCTGACAGCCACCCGACGGGCCCGCCGTCGGGCCCGCTCTCCGGCCCTGCCTCGGGCCCCGCTTCGGGCCCCTCGTCCTGGCCCTCTTCGGGACCGTCGCAGGGTCAGCCCTCCGGCCCGGGGCAGGGACAGCCGCAGGAGCCCGGTTCGCCCGGGGCTCCCGGCGGCACCGGCGGTTCCGGCGGCCCTGGCGATTCCGGCGGCGAGGGCCCCTGGGACGGCAGGAACGGGGGTCCCAGCGGCGGTCCGGGTGGCCGTAAGCCCTGGTGGCGATCCGCGCCACGGGTCGCGCTCGTCTCGGTCGTCCTGGTCGCGGCCGTGGCGGCGACCGTCCTCCTCACCCGGCCGGACGGCAAGTCCGGTTCGGGTGAGGTGTTCCTCCAGCCGGCGTCCTCCGAGGGGCGCGACCCCTTCACCAAGTCGACGGCGAAGAACACCGGCGAGTCCGCCCCCGAGTCCGCGACGCCCAGCGCGCCGTCCGGCGGAACGGAGGGCACCAGCACCTTCCGGGGCTCCGCGCCCGGACTGTACGGCGGCAGCCGCAACGTCACGAGCTGCGATGTCGAGAAGCAGATCGACTACCTGAGGAGCGACCGGGCCAAGGCCGAGGCCTTCGCCGATGTCGAGGACATCGACGCGGGCGCCGTCCCGTCCTATCTGCGGTCACTGACACCCGTGGAGCTGCGTACGGACGCCCGGGTCACCAACCACGGTTTCAAGGGCGGCAAAGCCACCGGCTACCAGTCGGTGCTGCAGACCGGCACGGCCGTCCTGGTCGACCGGCGCGGCGTGCCCCGTGTGCGTTGCGCCTGCGGGAACCCGCTCACCTCACCGGTGGCCGTCAAGGAGGCGCCGAAAACGGTCGGCAAGCCGTGGCCGTCGTACCGCTCATCGGACGTGGTGGTCGTCCGCGAGGCGACGACGGTGGTCAACATCTTCATCCTCGTCGACCCGGACACGGGCCAGTGGTTCGAGCGCCGCCAGGGCGACACGGGCGGCACGGACACCCCGACGACGCGCCCGAGCGGCACCCCGTCCGGGTCTCCGTCGTCCCCGTCGCCGGGCTCCTCTTCGCCCTCCGCGGAGACTTCCGCGCCGTCCGCGCCGTCGGACACCCCGACGTCCGAACAGCCCAGCCCCCCGCCCGAGATCCCGCCCCAGCCGGAGCCGTCGGGGTCCTGACCGTCGCATCCCGCCGGAGCCGCCGTCCGGAGCCCGGACGGCGGCCGGCGGAGCAGCGGCCGGCGGAGCAGCTCAGACGGCGGCCGGGGAAGCCGCCTTGACCAGCCGCAGCGTGACGAGCTGGAACGGGCGCAGCGCGATCCGCACGGTGTCGCCGTCGGCGTCGAACGCCGGCGCGTCCGCGAGCGGCCGCTCCAGCAGGTCGGTCGCCGTCACCGAGGCGATGGGGAAGCCCGCGGTCAGCGCGGCCTTCGCACGGCCGCCGTTGGCCTCGTGGAAGCGGACGATGACATCTCCGCTCGCGTCGTCGGCGAGCTTCACCGCGGTGACCACCACCGCGTCGTTGTCGACCGCGACCAGCGGCTCGACCGGAGCCGATCCGGTGGCCCGGCGTTCGGGCAGGTTGATCGCGCTGCCCTCGCGGACCGCGTCGGCGACGCCCGCGCCGGGCACCAGGGCGTAGCGGAAGCGGTGCAGGCCCTGGTCGGTCTGCGGGTCGGGGAAGCGCGGGGCGCGCAGCAAGGACAGCCGGACCGTGGTCGTCGTGCCGCTGTCCTCCTTGCGTACGGTCCGGGTGACGTCGTGGCCGTACGTGGAGTCGTTGACGAGCGCCACGCCCCAGCCGGGCTCCTCCAGGTGGACGAAGCGGTGGGCACAGGCCTCGAACTTGGCCGCTTCCCAGCTGGTGTTGGTGTGCGTGGCCCGGTACATGTGACCGAACTGGGTCTCCGCGGCGTACCGCTCGGCGTGGATGTCCAGCGGGAAGGCGGCCTTGAGGAACTTCTCCGTCTCGTGCCAGTCGACCTCGGTGTCAAGGTCGAGGCGGCGTGCGCCGCGCGGGAGCGTCAGCAGTTGCACGGTGCGGGAGGCCCCGAAGGAGCGGACGACGCGGACCGTCGCCCCGGCTTCCGAGACCTCGGTGAGGGTGACCTCGTCGGCGTCCGTCAGGTCCGTGACGACATTGCGGTAGAACTCGTCGACGTCCCAGGCGTCCCACATGTTCGGGAAGTCGGGGTGAATCTGCAGGAGGTTCGCGGTCTGGCCGGGCGCCACCGTTTCGCGCTCCGCGCCGATGTCGTACGCCGAGACGATCAGCCCGCGGCCGTCGACCTCGACTCGCAGCAGGCCGTTGCCGAGGACGAAGCCGCCCGCGGCGCGCGGCTCCGCGCTCACCGCCTCGCCGCTGACCGTCGCGGGGGCCAGGGCGCCCGCCGCGACCCCGGCGCGGGTGTGCGGCGCGGAGTTGACGACCAGCGCGGTGTCGCCGGAGCCGGTGAGCGCGCCGAGCGCCGCGCCGATGATCTCCTCCAGCTCGCGGGCCACGGCGGCATACGTCAGCTCGGCCTCGCGGTGGACCCAGGCGATGGAGGAGCCGGGCAGGATGTCGTGGAACTGGTGCAGCAGCACCGTCTTCCAGATCCGGTCCAATTGCTCGTACGGGTACGGGGCGCCGGTGCGGACGGTGGCGGTCGCGGCCCATAGCTCGGCTTCGCGCAGCAGGTGTTCGCTGCGCCGGTTGCCCTGCTTGGTCTTGGCCTGGCTGGTCAGCGTCGCGCGGTGCAGTTCCAGGTAGAGCTCGCCCACCCACACCGGTGCGTCGGGGTATTCCGCCTCGGCCTTGGTGAAGAACTCCGCAGGGGTCTCCCAGGTGACGGTCGCGGAGCCTTCGAGGCTGCGCATCCGGGCGGCCTTGGCGATCATCTCGCGGGTGGCGCCGCCGCCTCCGTCGCCCCAGCCGGTCGGCGCCAGCGAGTGCTGGGCGACGCCCTTGTCCTTGAAGTTCTTCGCCGCGTGCGCGATTTCCCGGCCCAGCATGGAGCAGTTGTAGGTGTCGACGGGCGGGAAGTGGGTGAAGACGCGGGTGCCGTCGATGCCCTCCCACTGGAAGGTGTGGTGCGGGAACGTGTTGATCTGGGACCAGGAGATCTTCTGGGTCAGCAGCCACTTGGCGCCCGCGGCCTTGATGATCTGCGGCAGACCGGCCGCGAAGCCGAAGGTGTCGGGCAGCCATGCCTCCTCGTTGTCGATGCCGAACTCGTCGATGAAGAACCGCTTGCCGTGCACGAACTGCCGGGCCATCGCCTCCGATCCGGGCATATTGGTGTCGGCTTCGACCCACATGCCGCCGGCCGGTACGACCCGGCCGGCCGCCACGGCCTTCTTGACCTTCGCGTAGACCTCGGGGCGGTGCTCCTTGATCCAGGCGTACTGCTGCGCCTGCGACATCGCGAAGACGAACTCCGGGTGGTCGTCGAGCAGCGCGGTCATGTTGGACGTCGTCCGTGCGACCTTGCGCACCGTCTCGCGCAGCGGCCACAGCCAGGCGGAGTCGATGTGAGCGTGACCCACCGCGCTGATGCGGTGGGCGGACGCGTGCGCGGGCGCGGCCAGCACGTCCGTCAGCTGCGAACGGGCGGCGTCCGCGGTGCCGTTCACATCCTGGAGGTCGATCGCGTCCAGCGCCCGGTTCACCGCCCGCAGCAGGTCCCAGCGGCGGGCGCCGTCGACGGGCAGTTCCAGCATCAGCTCGCCGATGACCTCCAGGTCCTGGATGAGCTCCCAGACCGTGGTGTCGAGCACCGCGAGGTCCATGCGTGCGATGCGGTACTGGGGGTCGGTGCCCGCCGTGTCCTTGTCGCCGAGGTGCGTCGGCCGGAACGGCTCGTCGCCGAGCAGCACCGGGTTCGAGGCGGCCTCCAGATGCCATTCGACGCGCTCGCCGCCGGCCACCGGGGCGCCGACGCGCACCCACTGGTTGCGCGGGTTGATGGCCTTCAGCGGTTCGCCGTCCGGGGTGTAGACCAGCGCCTCGCACTGGAATCCGGGCATGCGCTCATCGAAGCCGAGGTCGAGCACGGCCTCGACGGTCCGCCCCGCCCACTCGGCGGGCACGCTGCCGGTCACCTTGAACCAGGTGGTGGCCCAGGGCGCGCCCCAGCCGTCCCCCGCCCGCACCGTCGTGTCATGGGCGGCGGCCAGCCCTTCGGCGACCGGCACCGGCTCTCCCGGGGCGGTCCAGGACACGACCCGCAGGGGTACCGAGGCGGGGTGGAGGGCGGGGCGGATGCGCTCGTCGAGTACGCGGGTGAGGCGGGCCTCGACCAGTGCGCGGTCGTCATGCATGGGGATGGGCTCCGTAACTGCTGGTGCGGGCAAGGGGGGTTACCGGAAGGGGTTACCAGATACGCGAGGTCCGGGCCGGGCCGGAGGCGCTGTAGAGCTCGCCGACGGCCCGCAGCTCGAACAGGGCCGCCCGCTCGCCCCGCTCACGCTCCAGAGCGGGGACGTAGAAGGCGGTCCCGCAGGTGCCGCCGAGGAAGCGCCGGGTGCCGTCCGGCAGCGTCCGGTGGAGCTCATAGTGGCGGACGTCGCCCGGGGAGCGCCGCCAGGAGAAGCGCAGCGCCACCTTCCCGCCGGCCTGCTCGGCGTCGGTGATCCTCAAGTGCGCCGGGGCGGCGGGGCGTTCTGGGCCCTCGCGCACGGCGAGCGCGCCGAGCCGCCACTTCACCGGCCTGCCGCCCTGGCCGGTGAGCCGGACGCCCAGGGCGTGCGCGGTGCCGCCGCCCAGCGAGCCGAGCCGTACGGTGGCGGTCGTCCAGCCCGGGCGTACGGTCCCGGCCGGGAGGCAGGTGTACCGGAGCGGGGCGCCCGGCTCGTCCGGCTCGTGCAGCGCCACGGCCAGCTCGACGCGGACCGGGCCTTCTTCCGCCCGGTGGGTGATGTCGACCACCGTGTTCCTGCCCAGCGGCAGCCGGGTCGCGTACAGCTCCACGGTGGCCGGGGCGTCCAGCTCGCCCGCCACCAGCAGGCTGCTGCCGCCGCGCCAGGCGGCCTCGAAGTCCAGCGAGACATCCGGGCGCCGGCCCGTCGTGCGCACCGCCCAGCGCCGCCCCGGCAGCCGGTCCTGCAGCCCCAGATGGTTCCACGGGCTCTTCGAGGTGACGGCCCCCTCCTCGTACCAGCGCAGTCCGTGCCCGGTGTTGAAGGTGGTCGCGAACGGCAGGGCAAAGACGGTCGAGCGGTCCGCGACCGCGACGGCCGGGGCCCGCCAGGCGGCCTTGGGGTCCGGCTGGGTGGGGTCGAGTCCCTCTCCGGACCAGAAGCGGTCGTCGGCGGCGTGGAACTGCCCGGGGGTGCGGTCCCGCGGCAGGTGGTTCAGTGTCCACTCGGGCCGGTAGAAGCCGTACGACACCACGTGGTCGCCGTCGCCGGGGATGATCGCGTCCCAGTCGGGCCTGGCGTTCCAGCCGTTCGACTCGACGTCGACTCCGGCCCACAGCTCGTAGCGGCCGCGGTCCAGCGTTTCCGCGAGCCGGCCGGACGCGGCGAGGGTCTGCCGGTTCCAGCGGAAGTCGACGAACATCGAGTCGGCGACCTTGCCGTCCTCGTCCTGGAAGAACCGCTGGTTGCGGGAGTTGAGGGCGCCCTGCCAGGCCACGTCGCCGGACGAGTCCATCGCGTCGTACCAGATGGTCCGCATGCCGCGGCTCGCGCCCTGGGCCCGCAGCGCGCGCAGGAAGCCGTGCATGTCCGCGGCGAGCGCGGCGTCGCCGCCCTCGGTCTCGGCGTTGATGAACCAGCCGTCGAAGCCGTAGGCCGCGGCGATCTCCGCCAGCTTCCGGGCGAGCGTGAAGCGGCCGAGCGCGTCGCGCTGCACCAGGTCGCGTGTCCAGCGCGGATCGCCGCCGTAGTGGACGGGCGGCAGGAAGACAGTGCCGAGCACCGGGACGCCGTTGCGGTGCGCGGCGTCCACCACCGGGGCGTTGGGGGCCAGCACGATGCCCTCTTTCGCCGAGCCGCCCCAGAAGACCAGCTCGTCGATGTACGCCCAGTGCGTCAGGGCGTAGTAGTCGGCGGTGGCCGAGCCCTGGGACGGGTTGCCCGCGGTGTGGTCGAAGGAGACCAGCGGCGCTATCCGGGCCTGGTGGGCGCGGGCTGTGCCGTTCGCGGGCACCGGAGTGAAGCGGTCGGCGAGCGGCACGGTCGCGGTGTTGAACGCCAGGTCCTGGTCGCCCACGGCGGTCCACTCCTTGAGTGAACGCCAGGTGATGCCCTCGCCCGGGTCGCCGGAGGGCAGCGAGTCGGGGAACCAGTACGAGGCGTACGGCTGCAGCGCGGCGCCGGCGGCCACTGCCCTGGCGGCGCGGGTGCCGGGGGCGCGGGGCGCGGCCGTCGCCGTGCCGGTCAGCGCGGAGCCGAGGAGGGCGGCCGCACCGCCCGCGCCCGTCAGCACCAGGCCGCGACGCGAGAGGGAGGAGGACTGCTGGGTCATGGAGTGCTCCGTATCGTTCGTCGGGTGCGTCGGGTCGGGTACGTCGATTCAGGTGCCGCGCGTCGGGTACGGCAAGTCGGATGCTGCGCGTCGGATGCCGCGCCGGGTACGTCGATGCGGGTGTTGCGAGCGACAGGTCAGCGGACCTCGGCGGGAGTGAGGACCTCGGTGATGCCGCGGGCGGCCAGGTGCGCCGTGTCGTGCGCCCGTTCGGCCAGGACCACGGCCGGGCGGACGCCCTGCGCGGTGAGTGCGGCCCATGCCTCGAAGAAGGACCCGCCGGGGGCGCAGACCGAGCGGCCGGGGGCCGCACTGGACTCGCCGGTGTCGACGACCAGGGCGGTGGCGCGCGCCGCGGGGCGGTGCTCGCGTCCGCGCCATTCCTCGACGGCCCGAGCGATGGCCCGGCCGGCCGGTTTGATCTGCCGGTCATTGGTCAACAGGCCGAGGCTGTACTCGAGTTCGGGGAAGTCGGCGAGCGTGCTCGACACGTCGTGCGAGCACCACCAGGTGACGCCCCACACGTCCTGGCAGTCGAGGGCGTTCGCGACGGTGGCCTCGGTGAACGCCGCGGCGTGCTCGGCAGGGATGTGCGGCGCGGGCGCGCCGACCTCCTGGAGCCACACCGGTCGGTGCGGGTCGTCCGCCCAGGCCTTGGACAGCTCGATCAGATACGCGGCGTGGTGCTCGGTGGCGGTGCCGGTGCGGCCGTGGCGCTGCGCGGTGCCGTTGAACACCCAGGAGTGCACGGCGGTCGCGGCCCCCAGGCGCGCGGCCTGCCCCGGGGTGAAGGGGTGCTCGTCCTGGTACCAGGCGGCGTCGTACTCGGCGTGCAGATGAAACTTTCCGGGCGCCCCCTCCTCGCAGGCCGCGAGCATCCGCCGCAGCCAGCCGTCTGCCTGCTCGCGCGTGACGCGGTCCGGGTCGGGGTGCGGCCCGGACGAGAACTGGTTGACCTCATTGCCGATGGTCATGCCGAGGAAGTTCGGCCGGTCGGCGAGCGCCGCGGCCAGGACGCGCAGATACTCGGCCTGCGCGGACACCACCTGGGGGTCGGTGAAGAGGTTGCGCCGGTGCCAGGTCTGCGTCCAGGCCGGCAGGAAGTCAAAGCTCGACAAGTGCCCCTGCAGCCCGTCGACATTGACGTCCAGGCCGCGCTCGGCGGCCGCGTCCGCGAGCTGGACCAGCTGCTCCACCGCGCGGGGCCGGATCAGGGTGCGGTTGGGCTGGAAGAGCGGCCACAGCGGGAAGACCCGGATGTGGTCGAGGCCGAGCGCGGCGATGGAGTCCAGATCGGCGCGCACGGCGTCGAGGTCGAAGTCCAGCCAGTGGTGGAACCAGCCGTGGGTGGGCGTGTAGTTGGCGCCGAAGCGCAGCGGGCGTGGACGGGCGGCGTGCTCAGGCATGGTGGTGGAGTCCCTGGTGGTACGGGCGGCGGCGAGGCGCGTCGGGGCGCTCAGCCCTTGACGGCGCCTTCGCCTACGCCGCGGAAGAAGAAGCGCTGCAGACAGGCGAACATCACGACCAGCGGCAGCACGGCGATGATCGTGCCGGCGGCGACGAGGCGCTGGTTGTCCGCGAAGGTGCCGTGCAGATAGTTCAGGCCGATGGTCAGGGTGAAGTTCGACTGGTCGCTCAGGACGATGAGCGGCCACAGGAAGTCGTCCCAGGCGCCCATGAACGCGAAGATCGCGACCACCGCGATGGTGCCCTTGACCGAGGGCAGCGCGATCCGGAAGAACCGCTGCCAGGCGTTGGCCCCGTCGACGTACGCGGCCTCTTCGACCTCGTACGGGAGGTTGGCGAAGGCGTTGCGCATCAGCAGGACGTTCATCGCGCCGATGCAGCCGGGCAGCACCACGGCGACGAGGGTGTCGTTGAGCTGGAGATCACGCATCGTCATGAACTGGGCGATCATGATGGATTCGATCGGGACCAGCATCGCCATGATGAAGGCGATCAGGGCGACCTTGCGGCCCTTGAAGCGCATCCGGGCCAGGGCGTAGCCGGCCAGCGCCGCGCCGGCGCAGTTGGTCAGCACATTGGCGGTCGCGACCTTGAGGGAGTTCAGGACGAAGTCCCAGACCGGGATGATGTCGGCGACCCCGGCGTAGTTGTCCAGCGTGGGCTCGCCGGGCAGCAGGCTCGGCGGGTAACTGTAGATGTCCTCGCTCGGGCCTTTGAGCGAGGTGGACAGCTGCCACAGGAACGGGCCGACCATCACGGCGAACACGACGAGCAGCAGCGCGTACCGCAGCACGAGTTGCCATACGGGGACGCGTCGGCTGCTCTGGTCGTCGCCCTCACGGGGCCGCTCGGCGCGGCGCTTGTCGCCGCGGCTGTCGCCGAGGGCGGTGGTCGCGGCACTCATGCGGCCTCCTCGCGGTTGGCGCGCAGCACCAGCAGCATCAGGGCGAGGGTGATGACGAAGACCACGACGGAGATCGCCGAGGCGTAGCCGACCCGGCCGCTGAGGCCCATCCCGACCTGCTGGACCAGCATCACCAGCGTGGTGTCCTCGCCGCCGGGGCCGCCGGTGGGGCCCGCCATCAGATAGACCTCGGAGAAGACCTTGAAGGCGTTGACCGAGGACAGGGCTGCGACCAGCACCATGGTGGACCGCACCGCGGGCGCGGTGACGGTGAGGAAGCGGCGGATCGCGCCCGCGCCGTCGACCGCGCAGGCCTCGTGCATCTCGCGGGGCACGTTGGCCAGCGCCGCGAGGTAAATGATCATGTAGTAGCCGAGGCCCTTCCAGACCGTGACCGCCATGGCGCTGATCAGCAGCAGCCACTGGTCGCTGAGGAAGCCGACCCTGCCGACGCCGACCGTCTCCAGCAGGGCGTTGATCAGGCCTCGGTCGTCGAGCATCCAGACCCAGATCAGGCCGACCACCACGACGGAGGCGACCACCGGGGTGTAGAAGGCCGACCGGAAGAAGGCGATGCCGGGGATGTGCCGCTGCACCAGCATCGCCAGCAGCAGCGGAAGGATCACCAGCAGCGGTACGACGCCCAGCATGTAGAGGACGCTGTTGCGCAGCCCGATCCAGAACATGTCGTCGTGGATCAGCTCCCGGTAGTTCGCGCCGCCGACGAACGCGCCCTCGGTGAGGGTGCGCTTGTCGGTGAACGAGTTCATTACGGTGCTGATGAACGGGTAAAGGCTGAAGCCCGCCACGATCAGCAGGCCGGGGGCGAGGAACGCCCAGGGGCTGGTGGGCAGATGCTTGCGGATTCCCCCCGCCCGCCGCGGCTCGGCAGCGGGCGGGGCGGCGGTCGCCGGGGGGCCGGGCGTGGCCGGTCCCCCGCTGCGCGTCGTCATGGCAGTCATGAGGTGCGCCTCAGCCGACCTTGAGCAGGCGGTTGCACTCGGCGGCCGCGGCGTCCAGGGCTTCCTTGGGGCTCTGCTTGCCCTGCATGGCCTTGGCGACGCCGTTGCGCAGCGCGACCTTCATCTGCTCGCTGAGCAGGACGGGCGTGTAGTTGACGGCGTTCTTCAGGGACTTGGCGGAGGCGACCCTGACCCGGGTCGCGTCCGTGCCGTCCTCCTTGGTGAAGAACGGGTCGTCGAGCGCGCCCTTCGTCGAGGGGAAGACGGTGACCTCGTGGGCGAAGTCCAGCTGGTTCTTCTTGTCGGTCACGAAGTGCGCGAAGGCGACGGCGGCCGGTGTGACCTTGCTCTTCGCGTTCACCATCAGGCCCTGGACGTACATGTTGGCCTTGCCGGTGTTGTTCACCGCATCCGTGATGCCGATGTTCTCGTAGAGGCTCGGCGCCTCCTTCTTGAAGTTCTCCAGGTCGTGCGCGCTGCCGGGGTTCATGGCTACGGACTGCTGCTGGAACTTGCGCCCGGCGGACTCGGCCTGGGCGGTGAGCGCCTGGGAGTCGAGTGCGCCGGCCTTGTAGAGCTCCTCGTAGCGCTGGAGCAGCTCGACGCCCTTGGGCTCGTTGAAGGTGAACTCGGTGCCCTTGGCGTTCATCAGCTTCGTGCCGTAGCGGCCGAAGTCCTCGATGGACGGGGTGGAGGCGAGCAGCGCGGTCTTGCCGCCGCTCTTCCTCGCCAGCGTGAGGCCGGCGTCGAAGAGTTCGTCGTAGGTGGTCGGCGGCTTCTCCGGGTCGAGGCCGGCCTTCTTGAAGAGGGCCTTGTTGTAGAACATCGGGCCCGTGTTGAGGTACCAGGGGAAGGCGTAGACGCCTTTCATGCCGGGCATCCGGTGGCTCTTCCAGGCTCCAGCGAGGTACTCGCCCTCGTACTTCGCGGCGGCCTCGTCGAGGTCGAGCGCCAGGCCCGCCTGCGCCAGCGGGTAGGCGAGGTCCGGGGAGACGTTGACGACGTCCGGCAGGGTGCCGCCCGCGGCGTCCGCGCTGATCTTCTCCGGGTAGCCCTCGGCCGGCTGGTCGATCCAGTCCACCTTGGCGTCGGGGTACTTCTTCTCGAAGTCGGCGATGACGTCCTCGAAGTACCCCTTGAAGTTCGCCTTGAGGTTCCAGGTCTGGAACTTGACGGTTCCCTCGACCTTGCCGGAGGCGTCGGCCGCCCCGCCGGAACCGTCCGGGGACCCGCAGCCCGTCATGACCAGGGCTGATACGACCGCTACCGCGGTGGCGGTGGCTGCTCTGCGGGATATGCGCATGGCTGGCGGCTCCTTTGCTCGGACCAGAAACATGTCAATCGTCGTGCGGCGTTTCCTGGAATTCACGGCCCGACGTGAAATTCTGGTCCCGGCGCGCCAATCCATCGCGGCCAACCTGCCGCAGCGACCGCGGGAAAGTCAATACTTTCTCCCTATGCGGAAGCCCCGAAGGACGGGGATAGAAAACTCTCACCCCACGATGCTGGCCAGAGGTTACTAATGCGGTTTAGTGGATGTCAATACCCCAGCGAGGAGCAGGTCGTTGGACCGCCCGTCCGCCCTCCGGTCCGGCCCCGCGCACATCCTGCGGAAGGGGCGAGCGACCGACAGGCCCCGGGACCACCGGCCGTTTGACACGACCTCTCACCGGCGGCGAAGCTGACGTACTAATACGCTTTAGTCAGCTTCACCAGGAGAGTTTCACCAGAGTGTTGTGCGTGGAAGTGGGCGGATAGGGACCCGCCGGGAAGGTACTGGGTGTCGGCCGAGGCCGTCTGCCAGGGTCGCATCGCGTACGGTCCAGCCGTCGCCGTCCACGTACAGCACGAGGAGCACACGCCATGACACCGTCCGGTTCCGGTGACGCCGCCCGCCCCCGGCCCGCCCGCAGGCCGACGATCAAGGACATCGCGCGACAGGCGGGAGTCTCGGAGAGCGCCGTCTCCTTCGCGCTCAACGACCGCCCCGGCGTCTCGGCGCAGACCCGCGCCCGCGTGCGCCGCGTCGCGGAGAAGCTGGGCTGGCAGGCGAACAGCGCGGCGCGAGCGCTGTCCGGCGAACGCGCGGGCAGCCTGGGCCTGGTGCTCGCCCGGCCCGCGCACACGCTCGGCATCGAGTCGTTCTTCCTGCAACTCGTCTCCGGCATCCAGGAAGTCCTCGCCACCCGCAGGACGGCCCTGCTCTTCCAGGTCGTCGAGGACCTCGACGCCGAGTGCGAGGTCTACCGCCGCTGGTGGGCGGAGCGCCGGGTGGACGGTGTGCTGGTCGTCGACCCGCGCACCGAGGACCCGCGGCCGGAACTGCTGGTCTCCCTCGGACTGCCCGCCGTGGTCGTCGGCGAGCCCGCGACGGCACAGGGCCATCCGGCCGGCCCCGCCATCTCCACCGTCTGGGCCGACGACTCCCGGGCCATGGCCCGCGTACTCGACCATCTGTACGACCTCGGGCACCGCCGCATCGTGCATGTCGCGGGGCTGCCGGGGCTGGCGCACACCGCCCGTCGCATCAGCTCGCTGCGAGCCGAGGCCGGCCGCCGCGGGCTCGGCGAGGACCAGGTCCGCTCGGTCACCACGGACTACTCCGACGCGGAGGGCGCCGAGGCCACCCGCCGCATCCTCGACGGGCCCGAGCCGCCGACGGCGATCATCTACGACAACGACGTGATGGCCGTCGCCGGCGTCTCGGTGGCAGCCGAGCGCGGCGTTCCCGTGCCGGCCCGTCTGGCGATCGTCGCGTGGGACGACTCGCCGCTGTGCCGGGTCACCCACCCCCGTCTGACGGCTCTCGTCCGTGACACCCCGGGCTTCGGCAGGCTCGCGGCGCAGGAGTTGCTCGCCGTCCTGGACGGCGCTCCCGTGCGCAGCGTGCAGGGTGAACTCCCCCATCTGGAGCCGCGCGAGAGCACCGCGGCGCCCGCGTACGACGGGGACCCGGCCCCCTCCGCCCGCTGAGCACCGGGAGCGTCGGCCTGGTCGCCGTGGGGCAACCGCCCGCGACCGACGGCCTGTTGGTCCGGTGCGATGTTCGAGGAGCCGCCGGGACCTGTGAGGACGTTTGCAAAGGCTCCCGCGCCCGGTGCTCCCGGTAGGGAATTGGCCGCAGGTTACCTATAGGTATGTAGTGACTTCACGCGCGAGCGACAGTAGAACTTGTTCCCATTCCATCGAAAGTGAGGAACATCACATGAGCGACATCACCTTATCCAGCAAGGGCTCCAAGGGCGTCTCCCGTCGCGGATTCATCGCTGGAACCAGTTCTATTCTCGGGGCGGTGGCCCTCGCCGGTCACGCCACCGCAGCCCAGGCGAGGACCGCCCCCGCGGGCGCTTCGATCGACACCGGGGCGCACGTCCCGGCCCTGGTGATCGGCACCGGATACGGCGGCTCCGTCGCCGCTCTGCGCCTCGCCCAGGCGGGCGTCGACGTGCACATGATCGAGATGGGCATGGCCTGGGACACCCCAGGCCCGGACGGCAAGATCTTCTGCAACACGCTCAACCCGGACCAACGGTCCTACTGGCTGCGCACCAGGACCAAACAGCCCGTCAACTACTTCCTCGGCTTCCCGATCGACAAGGACATCCCCCGCTACACCGGGATCCTGGACGCCGAAGACTTCAGCGGCATCACCGTCTACCAGGGCCGCGGCGTCGGCGGCGGTTCGCTGGTCAACGGCGGCATGGCGGTCACCCCCAAGCGGGAGAACTTCGGCGCCGTCCTTCCGTCGGTGAACGCCGACGAGATGTACGCCACCTACTACCCGCGTGCCAACGCCGGGCTCGGGGTCAACACCATCGACCCGGCCTGGTTCGACACCGCCGCCTGCTACCAGTTCGCCCGGGTCGGCCGCAAGCATGCCCAGCGCTCCGGCTTCCCCTACCTCTTCGTACCCGACGTGTACGACTGGGACTACATGAAGCAGGAGTTGGCCGGAACCGCCACCAAGTCGGCGCTGGACGGCGAGATCCTCTACGGCAACAATCACGGCAAGAAGTCGCTGGCCAAGACCTACCTCGCGGCCGCCAGGGCGACCGGCAAGGTCACCATCTCGGCACTGCACAAGGTCACCTCGGTCGCCCCGGCGGCCGGCGGCGGCTACACCGTCGTCATCGAGCAGCTCAACACCAGCGGTGGCACCACCGCCACCAAGACCGTGACCGCGGACAAGGTGTTCTTCGCGGCCGGCAGCGTCGGCACCAGCAAGCTGCTGACCGAACTCAAGGCCACCGGCGCGCTGCCCGGCCTGAACGGCGAGATCGGCAAGGGCTGGGGCGACAACGGCAACGTCATGTGCGGCCGCGCCAACCACCTGTGGGACCCGACCGGCAAGCTCCAGTCGACCATCCCCTGCTCCGGCATCGACAACTGGGCCGCCGGCGGCGCGTTCGCCGAGGTCGCACCGCTGCCCACGGGTATCGAGACCTACGCCTCGCTCTACCTGTCGATCACCAAGAATCCGAACCGCGCCCAGTTCTCCTGGAACGCCGCGACGGGCAAGACCGACCTGAACTGGCAGACCTCCTGGAAGCAGCCGTCCATCGACATGGCCAAGACGATCTTCGACAAGATCAACACGAAGGAGGGGACGATCTACCGGACCGACCTCTTCGGCGCCTACAAGATCTGGAACGACCAGCTCACCTACCATCCGCTCGGCGGCGCGGTGCTCGACAAGGCCACCGACAACTACGGCCGCCTCCACGGCCACCCCGGCCTGTACGTCATCGACGGCTCGCTGATCCCCGGCAACACCAGCGTCAACCCGTTCGTCACCATCACCGCGCTCGCTGAACGGAACATCGAGAAGATCATCGCAACCGACCTGCGATGAGGCCTGACGCGGCGGCCTGACGGCCGGAGGCGACAGCGTGCGCCTCCTGGCGAGGTGAGGATGCGCCTGCCGCGCGGCGAGCCCGAAACCCGGGGCCGGCCGGACGCGCCGAGCGGCCCCGGACCACCTCAGCGCCCGGGCAGCGCGCACACGGTGTCGAGGCCCAGCACATGGTTGAGCCGGCCGAACGCCAGCCAGGAGCCGATGCTCATGCTCAGCTCCACGATCTCCAACTGGCTGTACCGCGCGGTCATCCGGGTCCAGAACTCCTCGTCGAGGCCGTGGTGATCCAGGGCGTACCGCTCGGCGTACTCGGCGGCCAACCGGATCCGGTCGTCGAAGGCGTCGGTGGTGCGCCACTGGGTCACCGCGTCGGCGAACTCCTCCTCGACCTTCCGCCCGTCCCGTTCGGTCCGCCAATCGAGGCAGAAGACACAGCCGTTGATCTGCGCGATCCGCAGCCGCGCGGCCTCGAACTCGCGCAGACCCAGGGTCGTGTGGGCGTACACCGACAGCGAGAAATGCGAGGCTGCGATCCCGATGCCGGGGACCATCTCGCCCCACACGTACTCGATCGCGTCCTTGCCCTCGGGGATGTCGATGTTCATGGTTGTCTCCTTCCGAGTTTGCCGACCGCGGGGCGCAGTGGGACGTCGAGCGCGTCGTAGAGTCCGGGTTCCGCGGCCACCAGCCAGTCGACGGCGCTCACCAGCCGGCCGACCGCGGTGGCGTTCCCGCCCGCGGACCGGTTCTCGCCCTCGTCGGTGGCCTCGACCGTGACCGCGATGCGCGGGCGGCCCTCGATGACCACCCGGTGCGCCCCGTCGCCGTCGGGCGGCGTCGGCCAGTCCGGTGCGCAGGACGGGTGGATGCGGGTGACGTGCTCGATGACGATGCGGGGTTCGCCCCCGACGATGCCCTGCACCTCGAAGCGCACCGCGCCCTGGGTACCGGCCTCGAACTCGCCCATCGTCCTGGTGCTCACCGTGGCCTCCAGCGGGCGCCGCTCCAGCGTCTCGCGGATCTCGTCGAGTTCGGCGCCCAGCGCCCTGGCCATCAGCCGCACCTGCCCGCCCCACACCATGGTCGGCACCGTCGGTGCGATCATCGGCGGCTCGTAGTCCATCGGCTGGCCCATGCCGACCAGGTACCGGACCGAGTCGGACTGGTCGTAGGTGGAGTAGTCGAAGATCTCCTGACAGCGGATCACGTCCACGGTGGAGCCGAGGCCGCTGATCAGCAGCGGCAGCACGTCGTTGCCCCAGCCGGGATCGACGCCGGAGACGAACAGCGAGCCGCCGCCGTCCGCGATGGCGGCCAGCACCGGCTCCCGCAGCTCCGGCGGGGCGCCCCGCTGGTCGTAGAGCGCGTACAGCGCGGGGGTGACGACCACGGCTCCGGCCCGGATCGCCCTGACGATGTCGGCGAGGGCCTCGTCGGGACGGACGTCGCCGGACGCCGCGTACACCACGGCGCGAGGCCCGGCGGCCAGCACCGCGTCGATGTCCTCGGTCGCCGCGACCCCCAAATCCTGGCCGAGACCGCCGAGTTCGCCCGCGTCGCGGCCGACCTTGTCGGGGTTGTGGACGAGCACGTCGGCGAGTTTCAGCGCCGGGTGGGCCTCGACGGCGCGGATAGCCGCACGGCCGACATTGCCGGTACCCCAGACCACCGTGGAAATCATGCGCGGAGGGTAGCGAGCGGGCCTACAGGTTCCTAGTGCGATGACCACGGCGACTGCTGTGAACGGAAATCTATTGCCGGATCGGGCGGTCGCGCGGCCGACAGTGATCGGCGGCCCCAGCAGGCGGCCTTCGCAGCGCGGATACGGGTGCGGCCCCGGCAGTCGGCGACCGCCGGGGCCGATCCCGGTGCCTACTCGCTGTCCTGACGGAGGGTCTGGAGGCTCGCGATGTCGGCGTCCGAGAGCCGCAGCGCGCCGGCGGCCACGTTGTCGACGAGGTGGCCCGGATTGCCCGTGCCCGGGATGACCAGCACATGCGGCCCGCGCTGGAGCGCCCACGCCAGCCGGACCTGCGCGGCCGACGCGCCATGCGCGCGTGCGACGGCGAGCACCTCGTCGCTGTCGGTGGCGCTCGCGCCCGCGTCGCGCCCGGCGCCGGCGATCGCGTAGAACGGCACGAACGCGACGCCCTGCTCCCCGCACGCGCGCAGGAACTCGTGGTCCTCGATCCGCGCGCCGACACCGTAGGGGTTCTGTACGCAGACCACCGGCGCGATGGTCTGCGCCTCGGCGAGATGTCCGGGCGTGACGTTGGATATGCCCAGGTGCCGGATCAGCCCGGAATCGCGCAGGTCGGCCAGCGCACCGAAATGCTCGGCGATCGAGCCGCTCGCCAGGCTCTGCGGGATGCGCAGGTTCACCACGTCGAGGTGGTCACGGCCGAGCTGGCGCAGGTTCTCCTCGACCTGGCCGCGCAACTGCTCGGGCGAGGCCCACAACCACTCGCCCCACGGATCCCGGCCGGGGCCGACCTTGGTGGTGATGACCAGACCATCCGGGTACGGGGCCAGCGCACGGTTGATCAGCTCGTTGGCGGAGCGCAGCGGCGAGAAGTAGAACGCGGCGGTGTCGATGTGGTTCACACCGAGCTCGACCGCGTCCCGCAGCACCTGGATCGCCCGGTCACGATCGCTCGGTGCGCCGTTCCCGAACGCCGCGCCGTTCTGGGTCAGCCGCATCGCACCGAACCCGATCCGGTTGACCGGCAGATCGCCGAGCTTGAAGGTACCCGCGGCCGCGGCGGTGATCGTCTCTGAGGTCATGACCGGAGTCTGCCATCACGGGTAGGCGCCCGCGGAGCCGCCGCCGCTTGAAAGGTGCTGTCCGACCTCTCACCAAGGAGCGCGCAGGTCGTGCACGGGCCCCGTGCTGCGCGGCCCCGGTTTCCCGGTGGCCGACAGAATCGGCTCAGCCTGCCACGGCGCGTGCGTGGACGAGGTCGGTGAAGCGCCGTAGCCCGGTGGGGCTGTGGTCCATGAAGAGGTTGGGTTCCACGAGTTCGAGTTCCATCACGAGCGGCGATCCGTCGTCCCCCAGCGCGATATCGATCCGCGCGTACAGAAGGGTGTCCTGCCCGGGTACGGCCGCCAGCGCGGCGGCGGCCAACTCCAGCTCGGCGGCGGACGGTTGATGGGGCACCTGGTCCGGATGCGCGACTCGATCGTTGTCGACGACCCCGACATCGGTCAGGACCGGCCCCTTGCGGATCGCGTGGCTGAACACGCCGCCGAGGAAGACCAGCGCCCGTTCCCCCTCAGCGATCCGGGACAGGTAGGGCTGCACCATCGCGGTCGATCCAGCGGCGTGCAGCGCGGCGATGTGCCGCGCCGCCAGGTCGTGGTGGTGCTCCGCGTACCGCGCGCTGTCGCGCGCGCCGGCCGAGACGGCGGGCTTGACGACGAAGTGGCCGCGCTCCGGCAGGACAAGGTTTTCGCGGGGGCCGACGAAGCGGGTCGGGACGACCGGGACGCCGTGGTCGGCGAGTTCCCGCAGGTACCTCTTGTCGGTGTTCCAGCGCACGACCCCGGCCGGGTTGTCGAAACGCGTCGCCGCCTCGACCGCGTCGGCCCACGCCAGAAACTCCGGCCATCGGTCCGCGTATCCCCAGGTGGACCTGATGACCACGGCCGCGCACCGCGACCAGTCGAAGTCATCGGCGTCCCAGGCCACCGCCACGGCGTCGACACCCCGTGCGCGCAGCGCCTCGACCATCGGTGGCAGGTCCTCGTCCAGGGCCAGCCCCATGGTCGACGTGGCCAGTGCCACTCGGGTCGTGTCGGACATCCGTGCCCCCTGGAACTAGAAATGGTGTGGACCGACGGCGCCCGCGTGGCGTGGGCCGGGCCCGCGGATCAGCGTAGAGCCTCACCTCAGCCGCACGACACAAAGGCCGCGTAGGAAGCAGTGGCCCGCGAAGCCGTCCAAGCCAAGCCTGTTACCCGCGGTTCGGCGCGGCCGGGCGGCAGCCGCCGGCCGTTCCTCACACGGTGATGACGACCTTGCCGCGCGCGTGTCCTTGGTGCACATACCGGATGGCCTCGGGGACCTCGTTGAGCGGATACGTTCGGTCGATGACCGGCGCGACCTTGCCGTCCTCGATGATCTGCCGCAAGAACTGAAGGTCCTCCTGTCGCTCCGTCGAGAACAGCCCCCGGAGCTTGTGGCGCAGGAACGGGGCCAGTATGAGGGCCCGGAGCAGGCGGTCGATGCCGCCGAACCACCGTCCGTCTCCTTCGCCTCCGACGATGACCAGAGTTCCCCGGGGGGTGAGGCCACGCCGGAGGTGCGACAGTGAACGGTTGCCCGCGGTGTCGAGGATGAGGTCGTAGTGGCGCGTCCCGTCCGCGAAGTCGTCGCGTGTGTAGTCGATGACGTCGTCCGCGCCGATCGATCGGACCAGGTCCGCTTTCGCCGTGCTGCACACGCCGGTGACCTCCGCTCCGAACGCCTTGGCCAGCTGCACCGCGAAGGTCCCGACGCCTCCCGCCGCACCGATGATCAGGACCTTCTGCCCCGGCTGCACCCGCCCCTGGTCGCGAAGCCCCTGCAGGGCGGTGAACGCGGAGATGGGCACGGCCGCCGCCTGCTCGTAGGTGAGGTTCACCGGCTTCGACGCGAGCTTGTCCTCCCGGGCGCACGCGTACTCGGCGAAGGAGCCCTCGCAGGTGCCGAACACCTCATCCCCCGGCTGGAACCGGGTCACGTCATTGCCGACCGCCTCCACGCGCCCTGCCAGATCCGAGCCCCGAATACGTACCTTGGGCACACGCAGCCCGAAGCCCATGATGCGCAGCAGGTACGGCAGGCCCGTCATGAGGTGCCAGACGCCCGGATCGACGCCGGCCGCGTGCACCCTCACCAGCAGTTCACCGCCCCCCAACGCCGGCTTGTCGACATCTGTGAACTCCAGGACCTCGGTTGAGCCGTAGGTTTCTTGAACGATTGCTTTCACGGCGTCTCTCCCGCGCTGTCGGGGTACTGGAACACGTCGCCGAGCGGCACGTTGAACACCCGGGCGATGTGAAATGCCATTTCGAGTGACGGCGAGTAGCGCCCCTGCTCGATGGCGATGACGGTCTGCCGCGTCACACCGATGCGATCCGCCAGGTCCGCTTGTGTCATCTGTCCATGCGCGAATCGCAGAGAGCGGATCGCATTCGTGACTCTGGTCGGCTTCACCACGGCTGAAAGCCTCGGCGGTAGGAGAAGATCCTGGCCACGGACCCGAGAATCGCCGACAGGACGAACGCCAAGTAGATCGCGTTGGCGATCCAGAAATGGTTCAGTTCGGCCATCGACATGCCCAGTGCCGCCACTGCGCCGATGACGACGAAGGAATGGCCGACGTACTCGCCGAACCGGCCGATCTCCCGGTCGCGCTGGTCCTTCTTGTCGGCGCCCTGGGGCGAGGCGGTCGCGATCACGGTCTGGAGCACGATCGCCGCCGCGATGGCGCTGCCGATGGTCCACAGCATCGTCGACACGTACGACACCTCGGTGAGTGGGGTGTGATCCGCTCTCCCGAGAACGAGGGCGAGGTAGGCCGCGTACGCGCCGACCGTCACCACCGCCATAATCCACGCGCGCTTCTCTTCGAACGCCACGGCCGCTCCTATGTTAAACAAAGTTGACATGCCCGAATGTAAAGCAACACCGACATGGTGTCAAACATTCTTGACCTAACTCTGGACCCAGCCGTGGTAGCGGCGGCCCACGGCGGCGGCGATGGTCAGCGGCACGGTCAGGACGGCTGCTGTCAGGAACAGCCCCTGGTAGGCGTGGTGTTCGGCGGGGGCCGCGGCGAGGATGCCGGCCAGCGCGCTGCCGGCGTAGAGAGCGAGGCCGAACATGGCGACGCCGGTGGCGCGGGCCGTCGGGCACAGCGTGGTGGCCCAGGACTGGATCGTGGAGTGCATGAACGACCAGCCGCCGCCGAGCAGCAGCGCGGTCACCGCCAAAGCCGGCACCGACCCGCTGGCCGCGGCGAGGCTGAACGCCAGGACCGCCTGTATCCCGCCGATGATGATGAGCCGCGTCGGCGTCCACCGTCCCACCAGCCGCTTGACCAGCTGCGCCGCCGTCATGGCGCCCACCCCGTAGAGCGCGACCACCGCGCCCGCCAGCGCGGCCGAGGCCCCCTGAGCCCCCAGCGCGGGGGCCAGGTAGGTCAAGAAGCCCAGCAGGACCGCCCCTTCGAGCATCGCGACGGCCATCACGTACCACTGTCGGCGTGAGCGCAGCACCACCCGGAGCGGGGCGAAGAGCGATCCGGACGGCTCGCGTGCCGGCTCCGGCAGCCGGCGCAGGGCTACGGTCAGGTACGTGGCGGCCAGGCCCGGGAGGGCGAAGACCAGCCGCCAGCTGACGTAGTCCGCGAGCGCCCCGGCGACGACCGTGGCCACCGCAGTCCCCATCGCGAACGCGGTCATCAGCTCGCTGAGCGGGCGCTGCCGGACCGCGGCGGGCACCGTGTCGCCGACGTAGGTGATGGACGCGGCGATGGACGCGGCGAAGCAGGCACCCGCGGCGGCGCGCGCCACGATCAGCGTCGTGGCGTCCGGGGCGAACACCGAGCACAGCGCGGCGACCGCGGCCCCGGCCAGCGAGAACCGCATGACCGCCACCCGGCCCATCCGGTCGCCGGCCAGCCCCCACACCGGCTGCATCAGCCCGTAGCAGAGGAAGTATCCGCTGGCCGCGAGCATCGCGGTCGACAGGGACACACCGAGCTGAGCAGCGATCAGCAGCAGCATGGGCGTGATGCAGAAACGGTCGAAGTTGCTGACGAACCCGGCGGCGCGCAGCAGCCGCAGCGATGCGGCGGGCAACGCGGAGGACGGGCGGGCGGTGCTGTCCGTGGCCGCTGCGCTCGTGGCGATGGCGATGGCGCTGGAGGTGGCGGTGGTGGTGGTGTCCGAGGCGTCCACGAAGAGTGCTCCTTTCCTTGTTCCGTGCCGGCGCTCTCGGCCGGCGGATCCAGTCGATCACCGCGGCCGCCGCCGGCCGGCCCGCAGCCGATTACCCTTGCTCACACCCTGGCGTGGGGCGACGGACTCCCGCCCGGCCCGCGCGGTAGGGGATCGCGCCGGCGGACCGAGGGCCGGGCGCGTACGGGGAGGAGCGGCCGGCATGCATGGCGTCGGACCGGAGAAGCCGGAAGAGCACACACAGACGAGCACGGCCACCGGGCGTGCTCCGGCGAGCGGACCGCACCGGGAGCTGGGCGCTTTCCTGCGCTCCCGGCGCGAGCGGCTGACCCCCGCCGAGGTGGGACTGCCCGGCTCGCCGCGGCGTCGCACCCCGGGTCTGCGACGCGGCGAGGTAGCCGAGCTGGCCGGTATCAGCAGTTCCTGGTACGCCTGGCTGGAGCAGGGCCGGGTCCGTACCTCGGATCAAGTGCTGCGGTCCGTGGCACGCGCCCTGCGGCTGGACGGCGCCGAGAGCGCGCATGTCATGTCGTTCATGGAGCGGACCGCGCCGGCCGGAACACCACCGGGCTGGGTGTCGCGGAATCTGCTGTCGCTGCTGGAGGCGCTGGCGCCCCACCCGGCCGTGGTGCTCGACCCGCACTGGGACCTGCTGGCCTGGAACACCGGCTATGCGGCGCTGCTCACCGACCCGGCGCGGCTGACGCCCAAGCAGCGCAACCTGCTGTGGCTGGTCTTCCGCTGGCAGCCCGCCCGCACACTGCTCGCCGAGTGGGAGCCGGAGGCCAGGAGTCTGCTCGGTCAGTTCCGAGCGAAGGCGGCCCGCCACCCCGAGGACGGCCGGTACGCCGAGATCACCGAAGAACTGCTGGCCGACCCGGACGCGGCCCGGTGGTACGGCCGCCGGGAGACCTCCGCCTTCCATCCCGCCGTGCGGAACTTCAGCCACCCCGTGGTGGGTGACCTGCGGCTGCGCTACGTCAAGCTCGCCGCCGTGGACGAGCCCGGCCACCACCTCCTGGCCTACCTGCCCGACGACCGGGCGACGGAGGCGGCGGTGGGTGCGCTCGCCGGGCAGAGCTGAGCTGACAGCCGCAGCCGGATCGGGGGCCGCCGCCGACGGTCCCGGGTATGAAGGAGCGCGCAGTCGGAGCACGGCGCGCGCTCCCGCTCCGCCGCGCGCTCCCGCCCTCCGGCGTCGAGCCGGGGAGTGGGAGCGCGCGGGACAGGTGCGTGATCGTGGCGCGAAGAGCGCCGGGCACCCGTGTCCGCGGCGGCCCGCGGACCGGTCAGCCGCGGAGCGGGCCCTCGCAGGTGAAGGCGGCGGTGCCGGCCCGGCCGTTGCTCCAGATGTCGACGGTGCCGAAGGAGCAGTTCATGTCGGCGAGATTGTTGGCGGCCGCTCCGGCGCGGTCGAGGATGAAGTAGTCGACGGTCTCGGACATGTCCTCGAAGATCCGGTCGGCGTTGCCGGAGTCGGCGAGGTTGGCGGTGATCCGGCCGGTGCAGGTGAAGCGGGCCCCGCCGGTCGTGCCGCCGTTGCTCGCGCACTGCGGGGTGTTGGCGGTGGCGGCGGCGAAGGCCTCCCGTACGGCGGAGGCCGCGGCGAACTTGAGGGAGCCGTTGGGCGTGAAGCTGGTGTCGGGGACGTACAGGCCGTCCGCCTTCGGGATCTGTGCGTCGAGGAACGCGTCGTATCCCCGCTGGAGCGCGCCGTCCGAGCCCAGCCGGGTGCGCCAGGCGTCGAAGCCCTGTGGATCGTCGGCGCGCGCGTAGCCGTACATCTCGCGGATCAGCGCCGGGCGCTGCTGCCACAGGAACTCGAAGAACGTGCCCGCGTAGTGGTAGAAGCGGAAGCCGTCCCCGTCGTACGTCGCGTGCAGCAACTGGTCGACGGTCATTCGGGGGCCGCCGCCGGAGGTGTCCGCGATGACGCCCTTGACCAGGGACTTGCGTACCTTCACTCCGTCGTCGCGGGTGCCGCCGGCGAAGAACTCCGCGGTGCCCTCGTCCATGGCGGTGGTCAGGTCATCGGAATACCACCGGGCGTCGCCGAAGGTGCCCGGAACGGCCCAGCGGCCGTTGAGGTAGTGGGTGTACTCGTGCCGGAAGAGCTCTTCGAGGGTGAGCGAGGAGTCCTGGGGGACACGGCGCTGGTAGGTGTAGAAGGTCGCGCCGTTCTCGATGTAGACGCCGCCGTTGTCGGTGCCCATGCCGGTCAGCAGCGGGTGGAACACCTCGTAGTCCGCGCGCGAGGCGTACAGATGGGTGTGCAGCGTGGCGTTGGTGTCACCGGCCAGCGGGGTGTCGGCGCCCAGCACGCGGAAGAACTGGGCCTTGACCTGCTTGCTGGCGTAGTAGAGCTGGTCGACGACGGCCCGGTCGAGTGCGGTGCGGACCTCTATGCCGCCCCTGTCGTAGGTGTACGTGTGCGGGAAGAGCCTGCGCTCGATCTGCGCCGCGCAGACGTTGTAGCGCTCGCAGGCGGCGTAGTAGTTGAGCCAGGACACGAGGCTCGCCCAAGGGGCACTCATGGAACCGAAGTTGGCCTCGGCCGTGGGCAGCAGGGCGCCCAGGTCGGCGACGATGGCGGTCTTGAGGCTGTCGATCTGGCCGAAGCGGCCGTACTCGCCGAGGGCGTCGCGCACCGCCCAGGCGTTCACGGTGCCCTTGAGGTGGGTGTAGCCGGAGAAGCCGCGGAACGCGGCGCGGTAGGCGGCGTTCGCGGCGACCGCCCGCTGGAAGTCCGTGTCCTGGTTGCCGGGGTAGACACCGAGGTAGTTGACGGTCAGGGCGGCGAGCGCGGCGCCGCCCCAGCTCTGGTCGGTGGCGGTGGGAGCGCCGGGCGCCATGGTGGCCAGTGTCCTTTTGACCAGCGGGAGTTGATGCCGGCGCACCCCGGGGGCGCTCGCGGCGTTGAGCGCTTCGCGGAGCGTCTCGGCGTTGCGCCGGGTGGGGTCGAAGGTGTGGGCGCTCGCGCCGTACGCGGCGACGGCGCGCCGCATCGCGTCGACGGTGGGGGCGTCGGTGATGTCGATCTCGTCCCGCGAGAAGTCGTGGTAGGCCACGGCGTGCAGGTAGGTGAAGAGCTCGTACAGATGGCTGCCGCCGGTGCCGTCGTGGGCCGGGGCGAGCGCGGCGGCCCGGCCGGCGACGGCCCTGACGTGCGCCCTCGACATCACCGGGGCGAGCCTGGCGTCCCAGGTCCAGATCAGACCCCGCAAGCAGGCGTCCGCTGTGACGGCCGGGTCGGTGAGGAAGTCCGCGAGGCGCTGGGGGGTCAGCCGGGTCACGCCGTCGAGGGTGCAGGGGACCCCGCCGCGAGCCCTGGCAGCCTCGCTTCTCCCCTCGGAGGCTCGCCCGCCCGCGCTCTTGGCGAGGTCGCCGGGGATCCTGCCGCGGGCGATCAGACCGCCTCCTGGGGGTGGCGCTTGCCGGGGGGCCGCCGACGGCGCGTCGGCGCGGCGGTCGGCGTGGTCGAACGGGGCGCCGCCGCGGTCGGCCCCGGCAGCGGAGGCCGAGGGAACGGCGGGTGCGGCGGCCCTGGCCGGGCCACTGGTCGGCGCCGCCTGGGCGGCCTGGGCCGCCGGAAGGGCGAGGGAGGCAGACAGGGCCGCGGCGAGCAGCCCCTTGCGCACAGCACGTAACTGGAACACCGGTTGCTCCTACAGGAAGGCGAATAGGGGCATGCGATGGTGCGATGTGGCGTGTCCAGACTGAAGTTGACGGCTCGTCACTTCGAGTCTTGGCTGTACCATAGTAATGTGAAATTGCACTGACAACCCATCGGCGCCATCTTTGTCATGTGCTTGCCCGCGTTACACGGACGGGCGGGTGAGCCGGACGACGGTGGTCGTCACACCGTGCCCAACCGGAACTTGTGGCGCGGTTCGACGGGCTCGTCCCGGGCGCGCGCCCAGAGCGACCTGACGTGGCCGATGTGGCGCGCCATGCACGCCTCGGCCCCCTCCGCGTCGCCCGCGAGCGCGAGCTCCAGCAGTTCGAGGTGCTCCTCCGCCGAGGGGAGCAGTCCGCCGCGCTCGTCGAGGCGGGTCAGGCCGTAGAGGCGGGAGCGCTTGCGCAGGTCGCCGACGGCCTCGGCCAGCCGGTCGTTGCCGCACAGGCCGAGCAGCCCGAGGTGGAAGCGGCGGTCGGCCTCCAAGTAGCCGATGAGGTCGTGCGTCCGGGCCGCCGCGACGATCTCCTCGGCCACCGGACGGAGCTCTTCGAGCTGTTCGCGGGTCGCCGAGCGGGCGACCCGGCCCACCGTGGGGACCTCGATCAGCGCGCGGATCTCGGCGAACTGATCGAGATCGCGCTCGCTCACCTCGGTGATCAGGAACCCCTTGTTACGCACGGGCTCGACGAGGCCCTCCCGCGCCAGGTCGAGCATCGCCTCGCGTACGGGCGTGGCGGAGATGCCGAAGTCGGCGGCGAGGGCGGGGGCGGAGTAGACGGTGCCGGGCCGGAGTTCACCGGAGATGAGAGCGGCCCGCAGGGCGTGGGCGACCTTGTCGCGGAGCCGCTCCTGGACGGTGATCAGGCTGCGATGTCTCAGGTCGCCCACTGTTGCCCCCCGTGCTGACGCAGAACGTCAGCGTACAATGTCATGTTGGGCTGGCGGCAGTTCAAGTCCCGCTGGATTACGGGTTGTCGGGGCCGTGGGTGACACGGGCTTCGACATCGCCGGCCGCGCCGCCCCGTTCACCACACCCCAGCGCTCGCGGCGCAGCGCGCAGCGTGACGGGTACCGGGGCGGCGGCCACACGGCCCCGACGCACCCCCTCATGGCCGGCGCCGGGAGCCGGGCGTGCGTCGGCAGTGCCCGCGGGGTCGTCGTCAGGGTCGCCGTCGCCCTCGCATCAGGGTTCGCCGACAGGCGGGCGGCCGTCGGGCCGGGCAGGCCCGTCGGCGAGAGCGTCGTCGAGCCAGACAGCCAGCTGTGCGACGGCTTCGGGGTCGGCCTGCGCGAGGCGGCCGACGAACGCGAGTTCACGGTCGCGCGCCGGGGCGCCGGTGCGGGCGAGGGCGGACAGCAGGGCGGCGCGGGCCGTCACCTGCTCGGGCAGTTGCCCGGCCGCGGCCTCGCGGGCGGTGGTGTCGGCGTAGTGGCCGGTGCGGTCGGCGAGGGCCTGGGCGAGCCAGCCGTCAACAACGGGCACCCGCCAGGACCCTCGTTCACAGAGGTAGTCCAGGGCGGCTTCGTCCCCCTCCCGCGCGGGCACCGCGTCGGTGAGCCGTCCCTCCCGGGCGAGGCGTGCCAGCGCGTCGGCGCGGTCGATCATCCGCTGCCATCCCTGCCGCGCGGCCTGCGCGGCGGCCTCGTGCTCGGCTCCGGCCGTCGCCCCTGCGACCAGCTGGGCGGAGCCGGCCCCGGGAGACGGCGCATGGGGACGCCGGTCCTGATATGTGCTCATCCGCAAGTCCTCACATTCAGGGAACAGAGGGCCGGTCCGCCGCCGTCGATCAACGGCGGCGGCGGACCGCGACACCAGCTTTATAGCAGCTTCCTATTCGCGCTGCCAGAAAGAGAAACCCATGAAATTCATCTCCGTGAATTCCGCCTCTAATAACGGCTAATAGCATGAGGGGAATCCGACGTGGCAGCCATGCCCCGGCCGGATCGTCGGCGCTGGCCGGATCATGGATATTTCGCCGTGGACCGGCCGGTGTCCCGCGCCGCGCGGCGACCGGGTCAGCTGTCGGCCGCCCGCCGGCCGTTGAGGGACTCGACGAACCGTGCCTCGTAGGCCGCTGCCAGGTCGTCCAGCGCCCGGCCGCAGTCGCCCGTGTAGGACGGGCCGTGCATCAGGCCGAGCGTGGTCGGCCTGAGCTCCGCGAGCCGGCGCATGGTCGGTGCGGTGGCGGCCGTCAGGCAGGTCGCTCCGAACACGTCCTCAGTGGCCATGGCGGGCCCGACGATCTCCGTCTCCGTCAGCGCCGGAGCGTTGCCGACGCTGGTGAAGAGGTCACCGCACAGGAGCGTGCCCGTGGTCTCCTCGAAGAGCAGCCCGGCGTCCCAGCCGTGCGGCACGTGCGGGGTCTCCAGCCGGCGCACCCGCTTGCCGCCGAGATCGAGCACTTCGCCGTCCCGCAACGGGCGCGGCGGCCGGTCGGCCATGTCGTTCACCGACACCAGACACCCCATCGCGCCGTGCGCGACCTCGGCCCGCGGCGCTGCGGCCAGCCAGGAGTTCAGCGAGCCGCACTCGTCCGCCTCGACGTGCCCGAAGGTGATCCAGCGCAGGTCCGCCACCGGCGACACCCGGGCCACGGCGTCCGACACCAGGGGGAACAGTGACCGCAGGCCGCAGTGGAAGAGCAGCGGCTCCTCGGCGACGATCAGGAATTGGTTGAACAAGAAGTCCGCGTCGCTGATGTACGTGGACAGCCGGTAGATGTCCGGCGCGATCTCCGTTACCAGGGTCTCCACCCGGCACCGTCCTCTCTTCGCCTCCGCCGTCGCCCAGTCTGCCGCCGTCTCCGTCGGCCGCTCCGGAGCCACCAGGCAGATTCCCCCCTACGGGTGTGCCGACGGAGACCGAGCGGGCCCCCAGTCCCGCGCGACGGCCTGCCCAGGCTTCCGTCGGGTCTCCCCGGACTCCGGGTCCCAGAACGCGCGGGCGACTCCTCGCCGTCCGCCCGCCCCCCTCCGCCGGCTCGCGCGCGGATGTCGCCCCGCGGCGTATTGCGTCGATCGCCGGTGCCGGCCGCACGGGAGGGGCGGGCGCGGCGGGGTCAGCCTTCGGTGATTTCGCGGACTTCGGCGGTGACGGTCCAGTGGTCGGGGTGGACCTGGAGGAATCGCCGGGCCCATTCGAGGGCTTCGGCTTTGTCCTTGGCCTGGATGATGGAGTAGCCGCCGACGACTTCCTTGGCCTCGGTGAAGGGCCCGTCGGTGTGCGACAGCTTCCCGTCGGACCAGGTGACACGGGTGCCTGCGGAGGTCGGGGTGAGTCCGGCCGTGTCCAGCATGACCCCGGCCTTGGTGATCTCCTCGAACAGCGCGCCCATGCGCTCCTCGAGCTCCGGCCCCGGGCCCTCGGCGGGGATGTTCTGCTCGTCGATGCGGATCATCGTCAGGAAACGCGGCATGGTGACTCCTCGGTCGGAAGGCGGGCTGTCCCGCCTCTCACTCTTGCGTCGAACGGGAGACGCCCGGATCGACGACTCGCCCGGAATTCTTCTGAGAATCTTCCGAGACCGCCACCGCACTGGTCCGCCCCCGGCCCGGCCCGCGCCGCCCACTGCCGTCGGCGGTGGGCGGCGAGAGGTCACGCGTAGGTGTAGCGGGAGGTGTGGTCGAGCATGTCCGCCGGGGTGGTGTCGTTCCACGGCTTCATGGTCTCGCGGAGGTACACGACATCCGGCGTGCCCGAGGCGGGCAGGTAGGTCGACGTCGGGTGCAGGCGCTGCCAGTCGGCCCACAGCTTGTCGATGAAACAGTGGTGCAGCCAGAAGACCGGGTCGTTGGGCGAGACACCGGTGGTCATCTGACCGCCGACCCAAACGTGGATGCGGTTGTGCAGGTTGACCCCGCGCCAGCCTTCGAGGTGGTTACGGAAGCCGTCGGACAGGCTGTTCCACGGAGCCATGTCGTAGACGGGCATGGCCAGGACGGAGTCCACCTCGGCCCTGGTCGGCAGGGGGCGGCCGCCGGCGCCGAGCGCGCGGCGCAGGTAGCTGCGGGAGTCGACCCGTACGCTCACCGCCCACTTGCCGGCACTGGCGGCGAACGGGCCGGTGGTCACCTGTCCGTCGCTGCTGCGACCGTTGCCGCCGAGGAAGTCGGCGCCCCATATCGAGGAGCCGGCCGTGCGGTCGACGGTCCAGTCCCAGTAGGGCAGCGTGACGTCGGCGTTGACGGACTGCAGCGCCTGCTCGAACTCCAGCAGGAATCTTCGGTGCCAGGGCAGGAAGGACGGCGAGCGGTGCCCGACCCGTTCACTGGTGTCGGTGTCGGACATGATGAAGGCGTTGTGCGTGGTGACGAACGCGTCGTAGCGACCGTTGCGCTTGAGTTCGAGTACGGCGTTGACGAAGTCCCGCTTCTCCGCGGCCGTCAGGTTCGCTTGGTTCTTACGGACTGCCATGAGACGTCTCTTTCCTATCGGGGGTTCAGACCATCGGGACGAGCTCGGCGCCCTGCAACTCGCCCACGGCGGCGCGCGCCAGGGCGCGGGGGGTGGAGAACGTCTCGTAGTGGTTGACGACGCTGATCCATGTGGTGTCGGCGTTCTGCATCACGTGCAGTTCCTCGCCGTCGACCAGCACGGCGTAGCCGGGCCCCTCGTGGTGGTGCCCGCCGTGCTGGGCGAACCCCTGTATGCGGCGGCCCTGGAAGACCTCGTCGAACGGCTTCGGCCCGCCGGCGTTCGACGGCGTGGGCGGCTCGTTGCCGGTAAGCCGACTGGCGACGGCTGACGGAGCGGCGAGTGCCACGCCGGCGAAAGCGGTCGCGGCGATCCCCATGGCGGCGCCCCGCAGCACATTGCGGCGCGTGAGGTCAGACATGCGCAATCCCCTCGGTTCACCTTCTTGCGGACAACAGCCGCAGAAGGAATGCTTCTTGACGGGTGGTCACATCTCATGACCACCAAGTCGGCATATTTGCAGGTCGGGCCGGGTTCCCCAAACGCACCGAGGGAGTTGGCTGCGTATCGGACAATCGCCGCAGCTGCACTCAAAATCCAATCCAAACGATCTTGCTGGTGCGTCACCCTATCGGTGGCTAGAACAGGAAGATTTACGTCTGGATGCCATCTGTACAGGAAATTCTTCTGGCATATGCGGACACGCGTGAGATACCACACGGGATGCGGACGGCGCAAAAGCGCGCCCCACCGGTCCGGCGGGTCTCACCAAACGTTTCGGGCGCGGGGTTCGGAATTGACCGCCGCGAAAACTGCGAGTGCGATGGCGGTGAACACCAGCCCCAACGCGGCGAGGTTGACGTACTCAGGGACGGCTGCGGCTGCGGCTGCGGCTGCGGAGCACAACTCCCGTATCTGAACGCCTGATGCCGTCTCGGGCCAAGGTGCTGAAGCCATAGCCGGTGAGGCCGGCTGCCGTGATCAGCCCGATCGGGACGATCAACATCAGGACGGCGGGATGGGGGTCCTCGGAGGCGCTGGAGGCCATCACCATGACTTACCTGCTCTCAACTGGTCATGAGGCGTCGGCATCATGATCGGGCCCCAGCGCCACCGTGTGCGACACCCGGCGGAGACCGGGAGCAACGGCGCGGGTGCCGACAGCTGGCCCGAAGCCGGAGATCTACTGCTGGAGGTGGTCCCGGCAGCGCGTCAGGCGGTCCCTGTCAGCTGCGCCTCGTAGTCGACCATCGCGTCCATCAGCGGGGCCCACGGTGAGGCCGGGTCGTAGCGCAGGTCGAGCCACTGGTCGACCAGCCGTTCGGCCGTCTCGTACGTGATGCTCATCTGGCCCATGGCGAGGACCTGAGCGTTGTTGAGGAGGACCGAGCCCTCGATCCGGTGGGGGTCGTGGGCGGTCACCGCGCGCGCCGGGGCCTACTTGGTAGCCTCCGGCGCGATCTCCTCAATCAGTGCCCCGACGAGCTTCTTGATCTCGTCGCGGATCGGGCGGACGGCCTCGACGCCCTGACCGGCCGGGTCTTCCAGCGTCCAGTCCAGGTAGCGCTTGCCCGGGAAGACCGGGCAGCTGTCGCCGCAGCCCATCGTGATGCAGACGTCCGACGCCTTGACCGCCTCGACGGTGAGGATCTTCGGGGACTCGGCCGTGATGTCGATGCCCACCTCGCGCATCGCCTCGACAGCGGCCGGGTTCACCTGGCCGGCGGGGACGGAGCCGGCGGAGCGGACCGCGACGCGGTCTCCGGCCAGGTGGGTCAGCCACGCGGCGGCCATCTGGGAGCGGCCGGCGTTGTGGACGCAGACGAACAGCACGGAGGGTTTCTCGGCCATCAGGGGACTCTCCTGGCTCGCAACGGATTCAAGTGCGAGTGGCGTCAGCACCCCGTGGCGTCAGCCGCCACTGATGTGACAGTATCAGCTCATGCTGACATCAGTCGATACTGAACTGATCCGGGTCCTGGCCGACCCGCTCAGGCTCCAGATCGTGACCCTGCTGGCCCACGAGACGCTCTGCACCACGCACCTGGTCGAGGAGACCGGCGCCAAGCAGACGAACCTCTCCAACCACCTGCGCGTGCTGCGCGAGGCCGGCGTGGTGGAAACCGAACCGTGCGGGCGCTTCACCTACTACAGGCTGCGGCCCGAAGTCATCGAAGCCGTGGCGGGCTCGTTCACCGCACTCGCCACGGCAGCCCGCGCCACCCGAGCCGCCGACACGAAAAGAGCCTGCCCGTGACCAGCACCGAAACGCCTGCCTCCCCCCGCGTAGAGCCGGGTGGAGAACCGGGTGGAGACTCGGTCGTCGCGAAGCTCTCCACTCTCGACCGCTTCCTGGCCGTGTGGATCCTCCTCGCGATGGCCCTCGGGCTGGGCCTCGGCCGGCTGATCCCCGGCCTGAACGACGCGCTCACCAAGGTCGAGATCGGCGGCATCTCACTGCCGATCGCGGTCGGCCTGCTGATCATGATGTACCCGGTGCTGGCGAAGGTCCGCTACGACAAGCTCGACGCGGTCACCGGCGACAAGAAGCTGATGGTCTCCTCGCTCGTCGTCAACTGGATCCTCGGCCCGGCCGTGATGTTCGCGCTCGCCTGGATCTTCCTGCCCGACCTGCCCGAGTACCGCACCGGCCTGATCATCGTCGGGCTCGCCCGCTGCATCGCCATGGTCATCATCTGGAACGACCTGGCCTGCGGCGACCGCGAAGCCGCCGCCGTCCTGGTCGCCCTCAACTCCGTCTTCCAGGTCATCGCCTTCGGCCTGCTCGGCTGGCTCTACCTCGACCTGCTCCCCGGCTGGCTGGGTCTGGGTGACGGCGAGCAGCTCGACATCTCGATGTGGAAGATCGCCCTCAACGTCGTCGTCTTCCTCGGCGTGCCACTGCTGGCCGGCTTCCTGACCCGCCGCATCGGCGAGAAGAAGCTGGGCCAGGAGAGGTACGAGAACACCTTCCTGCCGAAGATCGGCCCCTGGGCGCTGTACGGGCTGCTGTTCACCATCGTCATCCTCTTCGCCCTCCAGGGAAAGACGATCACTTCGCAGCCGCTGGACGTCATCCGCATCGCACTGCCGCTGCTGGTCTACTTCGCCCTCATGTGGTTCGGCGCCTTCGCGCTCGGCAAGTCCCTCGGCCTCGCCTACGACCGCACCGCGACCCTCGCCTTCACCGCCGCCGGCAACAACTTCGAACTGGCCATCGCGGTCGCCATCGCCACCTTCGGCGTCACCAGCGGACAAGCGCTGTCCGGCGTCGTCGGCCCGCTCATCGAGGTGCCGGTCCTGATCGCCTTGGTGTACGTATCCCTGGCCTGGCGCAAGAAGTTCGCAGCACCCGGACCGGAGCGGCAGGCTGTCCGGCGAACCGCGGCGGGGGTGCGCGGCTGCTGAGCGCCCGGGGCTGGATCCGCTCGAACCGTGTCGCGGTGGCCGTGCTCGCGGGAATCGTCTGGACGGGCGTGATGTACCTGTTCATCCGTGACCCCGCGATCGCCGGACTGTGCGGCCTGGCTTTCGCCGGGGTCCTGGGGTTCACGCTACCGAGGCCGCCCGCGCCCTGATCGCCGCTGATGCCAGGACGGTTGACGACGCTCGGCGTGGGCTTGTCCGTCGGCCGTCGCTCGCGTTCCCCCCCCCCCGCCCTGCGGCTTCCCTGGAGCGGGGAGAAACACTCGTACCCGCTGGAGCCCCTGCGGCGAGGTTGCATTCCGGCCATTTGACGGACGCCGCCCGCCCCCCACGGGCACCGTCGCCGCACGACCATCGAAGATTGCCGATGTGAGACCGCCAAAGTGGCTGCGAACCCCGGGCCGTGCGTTTCAGCCGTGCGAGCTGCGCGTCGACGCCTCCCGAACTCGCTGTGGCAGCCCCCTCGTCGCGAAAATCAGCCCAGCTCCCGGTGATCCTCCGAGGTAGCCGGGACCGGGGGAGGCGACAAGATCTCGCCATCCGACGCTGTCGATCGAGGCCGGTAAGCGACAGCGCCGCAATCGCCCTTTCATCGATCCATTGACATACATCGTTTAATACTGCCATGGTTCCGGCCATCGGCGGACGGAGCTGTCGCCGACCCGGGCGCAACCGCAGCCTGAGATCTCGGATATTCCTTGCTGATCACTCCCTGGGGGGGAAGTGTGACCCAACCCCGTGTCCTTGTTGCGTCCGCGTTCGAAGCGGAACTTCAACCTCTGACCTCCGCCTGTGCGGCAGCCGCCCTGCAGGCGCAGCACGCCGACGTCTTCGGCTGGGACGCTCACTTGCTGCCGGACACCCTCCCGGAGGGGCCCTTCGACCTGGTCCTGGTGTCGGTCCAGCAGTTCGAGGGCCTGGAGCGGGGCATGGCCCTCGCCCGCCGAGTGACCGGCGCGTTCGGCGCCACCGTGGTGGCCTTCGGCCAGTACGCGCAGATGAATCAGCGCGCCTTCCTTGACGTCGTCGACGGCATCGCCATGGACGAACCGGAGCTCATCGCCCCCGAGCTGGTTGAACTGGCCGACGGCAGACGCGAGTTGAGCACCGTGCCGGCACTGATGACACGCCACGGTCTGCGCCCGAAGCCGCCGCGCCGTCGCATCTCGGTGCCGAAGCCCGCCCGTCAGCTGTTCCCCTCCCTCGTCCACTACCCCGCCCACCACACGCCGTTCGGCCTGATGGGCAACATCGAGACGACCCGAGGCTGCCACCACAAGTGCACCTACTGCTCGGTGTACGGCGCCTACGATGGCTCGGTCGCCGCGTTCGAGGCCGATACCGTGCTCGCCGACGCGCTCCAGCTCGCCGAAGAGGGGGTGCGCCACTTCTGCTTCATCGACGCGGAGTTCTTCAACTCGCGCACCATAGGCGTCGGCGTGGCCGAGCGGCTCGTGGACGCCATCGGGCCGATCACGTTCGAGCTCACCACCCGTGTCGATCACGTGCTGGACTACACCCGGGAGCTGGAGAAGCTCGTCTCACTCGGCCTGAAGCGGGTGACCTGCGCCCTGGAGTTCCCCTCCAACAGGATCCTGCGCATCTTCGACAAGCACATCGACGTCGATCACCTGCGGGAAGCGGCCGTCGAGGCCGAGCGCATCGGCTTCGAGCTGTTCCCGACCTTCATCCCCTTCACTCCCTGGATCGAGTACGAGGAACTGCTCGGCTTCGAGGACTTCCTCGTCGAGACGGGTCTCGCCCGGGTCACCGACCCCACCGCGCTGCAGACGCGCCTGCTGCTGTTCAAGGGGTCGCCGCTGCTGTCCTCTCCCTGGATGGAAGACATCGCGACCGTCGACCGCGGCTTCTGGGTGGAGTGGACCCACCCGGACAAGCGGGTCGAGGAGCTGTGGCAGGAACGCCGGCTCGACGCCGAGGGCGCCGGCAAGATCCGCTGCTGTGTGAAGTGCTGAGGCGCCCCCATGCGAGTCAGCTGACCCGCCCCACGAGACTCAAAGGACACTGACATGGGTGGATCACCCCGCGTCGTCATCTCCACCGGTCAGGCGCTGCCGGACCTCGACTGGTCCGGTGAACTCGACAGCCTCACCGACGCCTGGCCCTACCTCGGCCCCACCTGGCTGGGTGCGACCGAGAAGGTGCTCCCCGGGGCACGGCCCTGGCACACCGTAGCCACTCGCGCCCGCGGTGAACTCGCGCTGCTGCCCGGGTACATCCTCAGCACACCGCCGGTGGTCGACCATGAACCGCGTACCTATCTCGGCTGGCAGGCCCCCTCGGGCGAGGAGGTGTGCTGCGGAGCCGAGACGGACGCCGCCCGCAGCGCCCAGGTCGACGCTTTGGGCGTCGAGCCGTTCTTCCCCGCTCTGCTGCTGGGCTCCCCGCTCGGATACCGCAGCGAGGTCGCCTACAACTTCTGGACCCCGACGCTGATGTCGTCCATCGTCGCGAAGATGGTGCCCGCCGCGTTCGAGGCCGGCATCCGGTGCATCGTGGCGCCCTGGATCCCCGACCGGCGTGGGAACGAAGCCCTGGTCGACGCCCTCGACTCGGCTGGCGGGCACAGCGCGTTCTGGGGCTACGAGGACTTCATGAGCCTTGACGCCGCCGACTGGGAGGGCCACCTCGCTGCGCTGCCGCTCAAGAAACGCCAGCGCATCAAGGGCGACGTCCGTCGGGCGGAAGCCGCGGGCGTCACCATCCGGCGCGTCGAGGGGGCCGGCATCCGCCCCTACGCGGCACGCATCGCGGAACTCACCTGCCTCAACCGGGAGAAGAACGGCGCCGGCGAGGAGCCCGGCCACATCAACGGCCTCCTCACGGCCCTGCTCGACGACGGCGCCGACGTGCGCGCGTACCTCGGCTACAAGGACGACGCGCTGGTCGCCACCTGCGTGACCATCCGCAAGAACCACCGCCTGTTCCCCAAGTGGGCCGGATTCGACTATGCGGCGATCGGCGAACGCAGCGGAATCTACTTCGCTCTGGTGCTCGACGCACCCGTCCGCGACGCGTACGCCGAAGGGCTGCGCACCGTGGAGTTCGGTGCCGGAGCACACCAGGCCAAGACCCTGCGCGGGTGCACACCGCGCGCGGTCACCACATCCATGCTCCTGTCCGACCCGGATCTGCGGCCCCGGGCCGCCGGGTGGCTCGACGCCTTCGGGCGCAGCCGCCGCGCCGCCTTCGGCGACGCCGTCCCCACGCCGGCCCCCGGCGCGCTCACCCTGCTCGGCAGCGAAGGCTGCTGCGCCGGCGGCTGACCGGCACAGGCGCGGAGACCTCAGCGCCCGCAGAGACAAGGATGAGAAGGAGCGGACATGATCACGTTCATCCCCCTGACCGGGTTCCTCGGGGCCGGCAAGACCACCACGATGGCCGCCACCGCCCTCGCTCTTCAGGAGCGGGGGCACAAGGTGGCCGTCATCACCAATGACCAAGGCGTGGATCTGGTCGACACCAAGCTGCTGCGCAGTCAGTTGGACAGCGTCGCGGAGGTCACCGGAGGGTGCTTCTGCTGCCGGTTCGAGGATCTGGTCGAGGCCGTGATCGCGCTCGTGGCCTCCGACGACGTCGACACCGTGATCGCCGAAGCGGTGGGCAGCTGCACCGACCTCCAGGCGACGGTGGTCCGGCCGCTGCGCCGGTACTACGGCGAGAAGATGGTCGTCGCCCCGCTGACCACGGTGGTCGACCCGCTGCGCTACCGGGCGTTCGACCGGGCCGCCCGGCGCGGCGAGCCGGAGTCGGACCTGTCCTACCTGTTCCGGCAGCAACTCACCGAGGCTGACGTCCTCGCGGTGAACAAGCTGGACACCATCACATCGCAGCAGGCGGTCGAGCTGCTGGACCGGCTGCGCTCGGACCACCCGAAGGCCGCCGTCGTGGGCTACGCGGCGGGCCAGGGCGAGGGGATCGGCTCGCTGCTCGACGTCTGGGCCGCACCCCCCGGCAACGGGGCGGTGGCGCTCGATGTCGACTACGACCGCTACGCGGCGGCCGAGGCGCAACTGGCCTGGATGAACCAGGCGTTGGACCTGACGGCCGAAGGGAACGGGTTCGACGCCACCGTGTGGGCGCGCACCGTCCTGCAGGAGCTGTCCGCCTGGGCGGCGGCACGGCAGGCGGTCATCGGCCACGCGAAGCTGACTGTGGAGCTGCGCGAGGGCGATTTCGCCAAGCTCAGCCTCACCGAAGCCGGCGCGGAGCCCACGCTGGACCGCTCCGCCGATGCCACGGCCCCTGTCGGCAAGGCCGTCGTGAACGCCCGGGTCGCGTGTGAGCCGGCTGCTCTGGACCAAGCCGTCACCGAGGCCGTGGCCGCCGCCGACCGGGTCGCGGGAGTGGCCTCCTCGGCCACCGCGCCGGTGTCGTTCAAGCCGTCCTACCCCCGCCCGGTGCACCGCCTCGCCCCCCTCGGCGCCTGACCACAAGGACACTCCATGACAGAGACCTCTGCCGACACCGCCGGACAGCTGCGAGAGGACGTCCGCGCGTACTACCGCGCCAAGGCCGCCGAAGCCGAATCCGGCGGGGCCTGCTGCTCACCCGACCCGGACACCTTCGGGCCCGCCGCCTACTCCGGCATCGGCCCCGACAGCGCGCCCGGCTCTGCCCTGCTCGCCAGCCTCGGGTGCGGCAACCCCAGCGCCGTCGCCGAACTGCGCGAAGGAGAAACGGTCCTGGACCTCGGGTCCGGCGGCGGTCTCGACGTCATCCTCAGCGCTCGCCGGGTCGGCCCCGACGGGCTCGTCTTCGGACTGGACTTTCTGGAGGAGATGCTCGCGCTGGCCGGCCGCAACATCGCGGACGCCGAGATGGACAACATCGTCCTCCTCAAGGGCACCATCGAGGCGATCCCGCTGCCCGCCGGGACCGTCGACGTGATCATCTCCAACTGCGTGATCAATCTGTCCCTGGACAAGCCCGCCGTCTTCGCGGAGATGGCACGGGTGCTCGCATCCGGCGGGCGGATCGGCATCAGCGACGTCGTCGCCGAGGACCGTCTCAGCGCGGCCCAGCGCGCCGAGCGCGGCGGACACAGCCAGTGCATCGCCGGCGCCCTGTCCGTCTGCGAGTACAAGGAACTGCTGTCAGCGGTCGGGCTGAAGGACTCCGAGGTCGTCTTCACCCAGGAAGCCGCGGACGGGCTGCACACCGCCGTCATCCGAGCCCGTAAGCCCGTGCAGAACGAAGCCGCCGCCCCGGGAGAGTGCACTCCCGGCGGCTCCTGCTGCTGACCGCACCTCCGGCTCGCGGCCGTCGGCTTCGGCACAGCGGCCCCTTCACCAGGAGACACCGCCATGTCCCTCTTCACTGTGCTCGTATTCGTCCTGGTCGCAGCGCTGGCCGCGGTCAACGGCAGCAATGACGTCCCCAAAGGGGTCGCCACCCTCGCCGGCGCGGGGGTGACCAAGTACCGCACCGCGATCATCTGGGGAACGGTGACCACCCTCGCCGGATGTGTGTGCTCGCTGGCCCTGGCCGACAAGATGACCAAGCTGTTCTCCAAGGGCATCATCACCGCCGAGCCCACGGACGCCTTCGCCGTCGCGGTGCTGGCCGGCGCGGCGAGCTGGGTGGGTCTGGCGACCCTGCTGCGGCTCCCGGTCTCCACCACCCACGCCCTGATCGGCGGACTGCTCGGGGCAGGCCTGCTGCTGGCGTCGGACAGCATCGCCTGGTCCGCCGTACCGCAGAAGCTCGTCATCCCGCTGCTCACCAGCGTCGGAGTCGCGTACGGGATATCCCTGCTGCTGGCCCTGGCCTTCCGCAGGGTCGGCAAGCGTGCCGCGACCGGCGCAGCGGCGACCGGACCCGGCGGCGGAACGGCGCCTGCCACCCAGTCGGGAACCGGTGGAGCCGAGTCGGTCGCGGTGCTCGAAGCCGAGTCGGTCAGCACCTCGGCCGGCGAGCCGGCCATGGAGGCCCCCAGCCGTGTGCTGACGGGGGCCCACTGGGTGACCAGTGGGGCGACGGGCTTCGCGCGGGGACTCAACGACACCCCCAAGATCGTCGCCATCGGCGCCTTCGCCCTGGTCCCGGCCGGCATGACGACGTGGCAGATCATGCTCCTGGTGGCCGGAGCCATGGCGGTGGGCTCGCTCACCGGCGGAATGCGCGTGGCCCGGCGGCTCGGCGAAGGCGTGGTGCGGATGAACCACAAGGAGGGGTTCCTGGCCAACCTCACCACCGCGACGCTCGTCGGACTCGGCGCCGGATACGGCCTGCCCATGTCCACCACGCATACCTCGACCGGCGCGATAGCCGGCTCAGCCGGGGCCAACCTCAGCCGCCTCAGCGGAAAGACGCTGCGCCACTTCCTCATCGCCTGGCTGGTGACACCCCCGTTCGCGGCAGGAGTCGCGGCGCTGGTCTTCCTGGCCGCCCGTTAGGAGTCCCGGATGACCGACGACGAGCTGCAGCGGGAAACCGTCGAGGCCTACGCCCGCTGGTTCCAGGCCCTGGCCGACCCCACGCGCATCCTCATCGTGCACTTCCTCAGCCAACAGGGTGAGCCGGTGCCGGCGGGCGCCATCGTCGACCACGTGAAAATCGGCCAGCCGACCGTCTCGCATCATCTCAAAGTCCTCTACCAGGTCCGCTTCGTCACCCGGCGCAGGTCAGGCGCGCACATCCTGTACGCGATCAACGACAGCTGCGTCACCGAGTTCCCGTGCGCCGCCGACGTGGTGCTGGGGGGCGCCCCATACCCGCGCTCCACGCGGTTGTCGCTCGCGCGGACGCGCGCTGAGGTCTTCCGTCCGATCAGGAGCGATCAGGAGCGATCGGGAGCGATCAGGAGAAGGAAAACGGTGCAGCTTCTTCCGGCAAGGCCCTCACTGACCTGGGACGACGCGCGGAAGAGATCACCTCGTACGCGGGAGTGCGGCCCCCGCCGGGACCCGTGCCTACCATCCCGCCTTCGACGTCACACCGGCGGAGCTGATCACCGCGATCGTGTCCGAACTGAGCGTCCACCGCCCCTGTGAGGTGACCGTATGAGCGAGCGCCGGCCTGACGAGTTGGCAGATGAACTGTCCCTGTTCTCCCGAGCGCTGTACGGGCAAGGATGGATGCCGGGCACCTCCGGCAACCTCTCGGTCCGCCTCCCCTGCCCGACCGGTCAGGCGCTGATCACGGCCAGCGGCAGGGACAAGGGCGAGATCACCGCTCAGGACCTGGTCCGGATCGACGCCGCCACAGGCGAGCCGTCCCGGCCGGGTCCGCTGCGCGCCTCGGCCGAGGTGTCCATCCACGCGGCCCTCTACCGCGGCACTGGTGCGGAGGCGGTCATCCACGTCCACTCGCCGTACGCCACCGCCGTCGCCTGCCTCACCCGTACCGCGTCCTCGACCTCGCTCCTGCACCTTGAGCGATTCGAACTCCTCAAGGGCCTCGGCCTGACCGACCCTTCCAGCACCGACCTGCCGGTGTTCCCCAACTGGCCGCAGGTGCCAAGGATCGCCGACGACGTCCACGCTCATCTGCGCTCCACCCCGGGCGCGCCGCCGGGGCTGTTGATAGCCGACCACGGGATCACGACCTGGGGATGCGACCTCGCCCAGGCCAGGAACCGGCTCGAATGCCTGGAGGCGATCTGCCAGTTGCTCCTGCTGACACGAGCCGAACTGCGTCTCTCCCCCACTTCCGACTCCGTCTCCTAAGCCGACCAGAGCGGGACAGCTCTCATGACGCTCCTCCAGATCATGCCGGACGACGACCCGGGCTCCATCCTGCTCCGTACCCGCGACGCGGTGCGGATCACCGAGGCGCTGCGGGACCAGTCCGTCGACTTCGTCCGCTGGCCGCTGCGCGGGCCCGTCACCGCGGACACCACCTCCGATGTGCTGCGCGACCGCTATCGCGCCGAGGTCGACGAGTTGTGCGCCCGCCAGGGGCTGCGGCTGGTCGACGTCGCCCGGATCCATCCGGAGGAGGGGCCGGAGTGGCAGGAACACGCTGCCACGGCCCGGTCGATGTTCCTGGAGGAGCACCGCCACGCGGAGGACGAGGTCCGGTTCTTCGCCCACGGCACGGGGTGCTTCTACCTGCACCTGGAGCAGCGGGTGTACGCGGTGGTGTGCGAGGCAGGAGACCTGCTGTCCGTTCCCGCCGGGACGCTGCACTGGTTCGACATGGGACCACGGCCCGGGTTCGCGGCCATCGGCTTCTTCGAGCGGGAGGACGGCTGGGTGGGCGGCTTCATCGAGGCCTCCATCGCGGGGAAGTTCCCGCGCCTCGACGCTCTGCGCGACACCAGCTGAAATGCGCACCGACTCCGCTGTCCACGCCACCGCACATGCGGTGGTCCTCGACATCGAGGGCACCACCGGTTCCCTCTCCCATGTGCGCGACGTGCTGTTCCCGTACGCGAGGCAGCGCATCGCCCCCTGGCTCGCCGCCCGCCGCGGCACCGCGCAATGGCACCAGGTGCTCGCTGCGGTGCGCACTCGCACATCAGCGCCGGAGCTCGGTGAGCTCGACGCGGTGGAGCAGTTGGAGTCCTGGGCGGACGCGGACGCCAAAGCGGTGCCGCTCAAGACGCTTCAGGGCCTGATCTGGGCCGACGGCTACGCCGCCGGGGAGCTGTCCGGTCACGTCTACCCGGACGTGCCGACGGCGCTTGCCCGGTGGAAGGCGTCGGGAGTGGCCCGCTACATCTACTCCTCCGGTTCCGAACCGGCCCAGCGCGCCTGGTTCGCTCACACCCCGTACGGCGATCTCAGCGACCTCCTGAACGGCTATTTCGATCTGGTTTCGGCCGGCCACAAGTGGGAGGCCGCCTCCTATCGGGCGCTGGCCGCCGCGATCGGGGTCCCGGGGCCGCAACTGCTGTTCACCAGCGACGTCGGCGAGGAGCTCGGCGCGGCGTCCGCGGCCGGCTGGCAGACCGTGGCGGTGCGGCGTCCGGACGACAGACGGGGTCCGGAGGTCACCGGTCATCGCACGATCGGTTCGTTGGACGCGCTGGAACTGCGCCCGCCTCGCGCTTGATCGTCAGTGGAGGTCACAGGAACGGGAGGGCCACCAGCCCGATGCCGATGCTGCCGAGCATGCCGATGGCCAGGTAGAGCGAGAACACTCTGCCGTTGACCACGCTGCGCACGGCGACCATCGCCGGAATCGTCGTCACCGCCCCGCCGAGGAGGAACGTGACGCCCGCGGCGGCGAGCATGCCCTGGTCCAACAGCCCGTCCACCACGGGAATGGCGCCCACCCCGTTGAGATACAGCGGCACGCTGATCAGGCCGGCTGCCAGCACCGAGAGCACACCGTCGACTCCCAGCAGCGACGAGACGGCACTGGTGGGGACGTACCTGACGATCAGGGCCTCCAGCACGATGGCCAGCAGCAGCCACTTGCCCAGGGCGAGTGAGTCGCCCCAGATCTCCTTGAGCACGTCGCGCGCCTTCAGCTGCTTGATGTCCCGTCTGGCCAGCACGCGCCAGGGCGTGCCGTCGTCCACCAGCGGGTCCTGCTCCGCCACGGCGGAGCAGGCGCTTGGCGGACGCGCCTCGTGGGCCAGGTCCGTACCGCCGCCGTCTCCCAGGCCTGCGGCCACCGTCGCGGCGGCAGGCGCGACGGCTGCCGCAGTGACGGCGGAACACGCCGGGGCCGGCTCAGGCACTTCGGTCCTGGAGGGGACTTCGGTCTTGGAGCACGACGTGGCGGGCGCGGATTTCACCGCCCGCAGGGCGTTGGCGAAGTGCCCCCGCCGCTCCAGGGCGAGAACGATCAGTCCCGCGCCGAAGCTCAGGACGAGCGCCCCCACCAGGCGCGCGGTGGCGAGGGGGACTCCCAGTTGGGATGCGGAGAGGGCGTAGATCTCCGGGTCCATGGACGGGGAGGCGATCCAGAAGGACATCACGGCCGAGAGCGGGACACCTGCTATCAGGAAGCGGCGGATCAGGGGGATCACCGTGAAGGAGCAGAACGGGCTGAACGCTCCGATGGCGGTGACCACCGCGATACCGAGGATTCCGCTGCGGGTGAAGTTGCGCCGCGCGACGACGTCGATGGACAGCCGCTGCACCGCGACCCCGAGCACGATGGCAAAGAGGAACCACGGGAGGTAATGCAGCGCCTCGCGCAGCACGAACAGGCCGAGGGCCTGCAGTTCGCTCACGATGAACCTCTCTGGACTGGGGTTCCTCATCTGCGGAGTCCGCTCGACGTGGTTCCCACATGCGGATTTCGGTGCCTGGGGAGCCGGCCACAGGAGACGAGGGGCTTCGGCCCGTACGGGCGAGGAGACGAACGGGGAGCACGGCGGCGACGGGGGATGCACCGCCACGCTCCCCATTCATCGAATATCGAAGATAGATGATGAATGGGGGCGTGGCAATGACCGCCGGCGTACTGTGAACTACCGTGACGGAAGCGCGCTGGGGCGATGGGCGAGCGATGCGCCGCCTGCGGAGGCGCCGCCCCTGAGCCCGCCGACTCGCCACGGGCAGTGCGGCACGTAAGTCGTCGGATCAGGTCACCGCGGTCCGGCTTCCGGGCGGATGCCGCCCCGGCCGCCGCAGCCCGAGGCCGGGGCGGACGCCAAGATCCGGCACGAGCGCCTTGCTGTTCGAGCATGTCATCGAATACCATCGATAGATCATGACCGGCACGATGAACGCCCAGCTGATCGACCGAAGCACGGCCGAGTCCTACGCGACCTGGTTCAAAGCCCTGTCCGACCCCACCCGCGTGCAGATCCTGAACCTCTTGGCGCTCGCCCCCGCCGCCATGAGCGTCGGGGAGATCGTAGAGCGGGTCGGCGTCGGGCAGTCAACGGTGTCGCACCACCTCAAACTGCTCGCCGATGTCCGTTTCGTCCTGCGTGAGCGCCAGGGGACCTCCGCGTACTACTCCATCAACGTCGCATGCGTAGCCTGTTTCCCCAGCGCGGCGGATGCCGTGATGGGCCGCCCCGCGTCCTCCGCCTGACCGACATGGACCCATGCCGAAGCTGAACGCAGCGAGCCTTCAGGCAGGCCCCGCGTGCTGCCCGCCGATCACCACCGCGGCGCTCTCCGAGCAGGCGGCGGAGACCATGGCTGCCCTGTTCAAGGCCCTGTCGGACCCGGTGCGGCTGCGACTCCTCTCGCGGGTGGCCTCCCATCCGAGCGGCGAAGCGTGCGTGTGCGACATAGCTGACGTCGGCGTTTCCCAGCCCACGGTCAGCCACCACCTCAAGAAGCTGCGCGAGGCGGGCCTTCTCACGTCGGACCGGCGCGGAACGTGGATCTACTACCGACTGGCCCCCGGGGTCCTCACCGCTCTGGGCGCCTTCCTGATGGGCACGGGACTGGTCCCGTCCGCGAGTATGACGGATCCGCAGGCACCGTAATCGCGCGCTCCGCAGACGTGCGGGCGGCCGGCGCGTGCCGGGGCGTTCACCACCGACGGCGCGCGCCGCGCTCGCAGCGATCGGCACGCTCCCCGACGCCGCGCCCGCCCCGCACCGGCGACGAAGTACGGGCCGCTGTCAGCCGACTGCTGGGCTGCGGCGCTCGATGAGCACGACGTCGCGCCAGGCTCCGCGGTGGCGTCCGATACGTTCACGGGTGCCGATGATCCGGAATCCGGCACGCTGGTGCAGGGCCAGACTGGCGGTGTTCTCAGGGAAGACGCCGGCCTGGATGGTCCAGATGCCGGCCGCGTCGGCCGAGGCGATCAGTGCGTCCAGGAGCGCGCGGGCGACGCCTTCGCCCCGCGCCTCGCGGGCGACGTAGACGGAGTGCTCCACCACACCGGCGTAGGCGCCCCGGTCGGAGACCTTGCCGACGGCGACCCAGCCCAGCACCCGCCCGCCGTCCGCCACGGCGACGAAGCGGTGGTCCGCGAGCTTGGCGGCGTCGAACGACTCCCAGCCGGGGGCCTCGGTCTCGAACGTGGCGTTGCCCTCGTCGATGCCCGACTGGTAGATGGCCAGGACCTGGTCCGCGTGCGCGGCTGTCAGCGGTCGGACGAGGGCGCGGGCGCCGGGGTGCCGGAAGCTCATGTGGCCACGCGCCCCAGCAGCTGGCCCATGGCGGCCAGGACGGACGGCTCGACGCGGTAGTAGACCCAGGTGCCGCGCCGCTCGGAGGCCAGCAGTCCGGACTCGCGGAGCTTCTTCAGGTGATGCGAGACGGTGGGCTGGGTGACGCCCACGTCGGAGATGTCGCACACGCACGCCTCGCCGCCCTCGTGCGAGGCGACGAGCGAGAACAGCCGCAGCCGCACCGGGTCGCCGAGTGCTTTGAACATCGCGGCGGTGCGTACCGCTTCCTCCGCCGACAACGGGCGTTCGGTCAGCGGAGGGCAGCACGGCGTTACGCCCGGTTCCAGCAGCGGCAGCACCTTCGTATTCGACATGTGTCTATGTTGACACATGTCGAACCAGGCCCCCAGGGGCGCTGCGAGCGGGCGACGAGTCGACACCCGGCCAGGAATCCATAAATTCGACACATGTCTATGTTGACGCTTATCGAATCAGATGCGATGCTGGCCGCGACAGGACATCGACAAATATCGAAACAAGCAGGAGCCATCATGACTGCGCCGCTCGACGAGGTGCCCGCCGCCGCCCTGCCCACCGTGGTCATCGGAGCCGGCCCGATCGGTCTGGCCGCCGCCGCCCACCTCGTCGAGCGCGGTATCGAGCCCCTGGTCCTGGAACAGGGAGAGTCCGCGGGCAGCGCCGTGCGCGAGTGGAGCCATGTGCGGCTGTTCTCCACCTGGGCCGAGGTCGTCGACCCGGCCGCCGAGAAGCTGCTCGCCCCCACCGGCTGGACCGCGCCCGACGACTCCGCCTATCCGTCCGGCGGCGACTGGGCCACGCGATACCTCCAGCCGCTCGCCGACGTTCTCGGCGACAGGGTCCGCTTCGGCGCGACGGTGACCGCCGTCTCCCGCCTCGGACGCGACCGCGTCGTGGACGCGGACCGCGAACAGCAGCCCTTCACCGTCCACCTTCGATACGCCGACGGAACCGAAGCGCGCATCACCGCCCGCGCCGTCATCGACGCCTCCGGCACCTGGACCACCCCCGGCCCGCTCGGCGGCGACGGTCTGCCGGCCCTCGGCGCGCGCGCCGCCGCCGACCGCGTCTCCTACCGCGTCCCCGACCTCAAGGACCCTGCCGTACGCGCCCGTTACGCTGGCAAGCGCACCGCCGTGGTCGGCTCCGGCGCGTCCGCCTTCACCGCCCTCGCCCACCTGGCCGACCTCGCCCAGGAGACCCCCGGCACGCACGCCGTATGGATCCTGCGGCGCGGCATCGGCGGCAGCACCTTCGGCGGCGGCGCGGCCGACCAGCTGCCCGCCCGAGGAGCACTGGGCCTGCGGGCCAGAGCCGCCGTCGACGAGGGATACGCCGACGCCGTCACCGGTTTCCGCACCGCCACCGTCGAAAAGGCGGCCGACCGGCTGGTTCTCGTCGCCGAGGACGGCCGCCGCCTCGACGCCGTCGACCACGTCATCGTCCTGACCGGCTTCCGCCCCGACCTGTCCTTCCTGTCCGAACTCCGCCTCGGTCTCGATGAGCGGCTCCAGGCCCCGGTGGAACTGGCCCCGCTGATCGACCCGAACGTGCACTCCTGCGGCACGGTCCACCCGCACGGGGTGACGGAGCTCGCGCACCCGGAGCAGGACCTCTACCTCGTCGGCATGAAGAGCTACGGCCGCGCCCCGACCTTCCTCGCCATGACCGGCTACGAGCAGGTCCGCTCCATCGCCGCCGCACTCGCCGGAGACCGGGAAGCCGCCGAGCGCGTGGAGCTGACCCTCCCGGAGACCGGAGTGTGCGGCGGCGCCGGCCTCTTCGACGAGCCCGACGCCGCCAAGGCCGACAGCGACGGGGGCGGCTGCTGCGCCACCCCGGCCACCGTACGGATCGGTGCGCCCGCCTTCGCCGGCGGCTGCTGACCGCTGTCCGCAGCTCGATCAGCTCGCCGCTGCGGACGCCTGATCACGCGGTGCCGGGTCTACGAGTCGGCGCGGAAGCGCGTCAACGGCCCCGCCGTCTTCGGCTGTGGGCAGCGCGACGCGTACTCAAGAGCCGCGTGCTCGCGTGCTCAGGAGTCGCGCGCTCGGGAACTGACGACTTTGCGCACGCCGTACGCACTCGCACCCGGCTGCCCGGGCCGCGGGCGCCAGGGCAGCGAAGATCCCCGCCCCGACCATCGCACCGAGGCCGATCGCCACGGCGTCGAAGACGCCCAACCGCCGCTTCAACCCGGGGCCGCCCGCGGGGGCCTGCGATGCGGTCATCCCTCACACTCCTTGAACGGCAGTCCGCGCGCCGCTCCGCAGCAGCGTCAGATGTGGACATCGGCGCACAGTACCGGGACAAGGTGTCGCCCGGCTCTGGCGCCGGGGACCACGAACGCGGCCGGGAACGGCGCCCCGGGCACCATGCGCTCCGGGGATGGCTGCTGCGGCTACTCGGCTGCGGGCTTGCCGGGCTGGTCGTGGGTCGAGCAGTGGATGCCGCCGCCGCCGGAGGCGATGGTGTCGATCTTCACGGGTACGATCTCGCGCTCGGGGAAGTGCTCCCGCAGGATCCCCTTCGCGCGGTCGTCCGCCCGGGTGTCACCGAAGCGGGGCATGAACACGGCGCCGTTGGCGACGTAGAAGTTCGCATACGTCGCCACGAAATCGTCGCCACGGCCGGTGATCTCGTCGAAGTCGGGCTGGGGCAGATCGATGACCTCCAGACGCTTGCCGCGAGCGTCCGTCGCATCCTTGAACACCGACCTTGCCTGGTCGGCCGCGCGGGACCACACGTCCACAGGGGTGCCGGGCAGCGCCTGGTCCAGCAGCACGACGCCCGGAGCGGTGAACCGGACAAGGCTGTCGACATGTGCGTCCGTGATGTCCTGCCCGCGCACTCCGGCGAGCCAGATCACCTTCTTGACGCCGAGGCCGCTCTTGAGCTCGGCTTCGATCCGGTCGCGGCTCTTGCCTGGATTGCGGTTCTTGTTGACCACGGAACTCTCGGTGACCAGCAGAGTTCCCGCGCCGTCGGTCTCGAAGGAGCCGCCTTCGGCGACCAGCGGAGCCTGCGTGCGGGCGATACCGTACTTCGACAGCACGGCGCGGCCGATCCGGGCGTCGTCGCGGTGCTCCTGCTTGTCGCCCCAGCCGCTGAAGTTGAGGTCGACGCCCAGGAGTTCGCCGGACTCCTCCACGAACACCGGCACGGTGTCACGCGCCCACAGGTCGTCCACCGCAATAGGGATCACCTCGACCTGGGAGCCGCAGGCCCGCTGGGCCGCGGCCTGCTGGGCAGGCTTGGCGAGCATCACCACGGGTTCGTACTCGGCGACCGCGCGCGCCACGCGTGCGATGTCGTCCCGCACCACCGGCAGGTCCTCGCCCCAGACCCGCTCCAGTGCCGGCCAGCACATGAACGTCCGGGTGTGGCTCTCCCATTCGGCGCCGAACCGGCGTCCCGCGCTCGATTCCTCTCCCGAGGCGGCGGCAGGGGAGCTGCCAGGCTCGGCCGGGTCGCCCGGAGCACAGGCTGCGGCTCCGAGGGCGAGTACGCCGCCGATGCCGGCGAAGGAGCGCAAGGCGGTACGGCGGGATTTGAAGGGGTTGGACACAGAGAGCTCCGCTATTCAGCTGATGGGCTTTCCCTCGGGAAACGCGACCCCTGACTATCGAGCCCGCGGAACGGAATCTACCGGTACCGCCAAGCCGGTCGATCAGCTGACGCTCCGTACGAGCTGGTCACCGACGTGGCTGTGACGCCCGTGCGGTAGACGGTGCGGTAGACGGTGCGGCCACGTTCGGACGAATTCCGCCGGGTCCACGGCGGAGGTACGGGCACCGCACCAGGATGGGGCGATGGCTCCTCTCCCCGCCGACACCGGTGGCCGGCACGGACAGGACGAACGGGCGGCCACTGAGCGGCGCCGTCCGGGCATCAGCCGGCGGTCATGTCACATCACCGTCACGTCGCGTCGCGTCGCGTCGCGTCGCGTCGGAGCAGCCCGAAGAGACCCAGCGGCCCGCGCTCGGCTGCCGCTGACGACAAGGAGGTGCGCAGGTGACGACCGCCAGCATTCCGGAGGAGAGCGCAAAGACTCCCCCGCCGCCGCCACCGGCGGAGATCAAGTTCGAGGGGCAGTACGGGAAGAACCCGCTGGGTGAGGCATCCTTCAAGCACATGTGCTCCCGGCTGCCCGCGGTACTGCGGCAGACCGGACGGATGGCGTGGCAGATCGACCGGCCGGCCGTCGTACTGCTGGTGGCCTGTCAACTGCTCGCCGGGCTCGCCGCGGCCGTCGTGCTGGCCGCGACCTCGCGTGCGATGGGGCCGATCCTGGGTGACGGTCCGGCGTCCGACCGGCTCGACGCGGCGCTCCCCGCCCTCCTGGTCATCGCCGCCGCTGCCGGCGTCGGGCGCGTCACGGCCGCCCTCGCCTCGTACGCGGACGGGCGGATCACACCGCTGCTGACGACGGCCGCCGACACGGCCATGGTCGAAGCGGTGTGCCGGGTGGAGGCCGCGGCGTACGGCGAGGAAGGGTTCGCCGACCGGCAGGAAGCCGCGGAGCTGGGCGTGCTCCGCACCACCAAGATGGTGGATGACGCCCAGCGGTTCATGGCAGCCGTGATCCGCATGGTCGCCGCGGCCGGCATCCTCAGCGTGCTCCACCCCCTGCTGGTGCCGCTCCTGGCGCTCGCCGTGCTCCCGGCCGGGGCGGGCGCGGTGATGTCGGCGCGGGTCGACTACGAGACGCACTACGCCAACGTCGGCGACCGCAACGTGCGCGGCATGATGCGCTGGTGGACCACCACGCCGAAGCTGGCGGACGAGGTGCGCGCGAACGGCATGACCGGCTATCTGCTGTTCTGGTACCGCTCACTGTCCGAGCGCATCGACCGGCGCACCCTGACGATGGCGCCGCGGATGCTCCGGATCACGCTGGCCACGTCGACGCTCGGCGGGATCTTCCTGATCGGCACCTGGGCCACGCTGGCCTGGCTGGCCGTGACCGGACGCGTCAATCTCGCCGTCGCGGCGACCGCCGTCGTCGCCGTCCAGACCTCGCTGGCAGCCCTGTCGCAGGTGGTCGCCAACGGGGCTGCGATGTTCCACACCAGCCTCTACCTGGCCGACATGCGCGGCTTCCTGGACTTCGCCACGGAACGCGCCCCCCGGCGCGGCGAGTCGACCGTATCCGCGCAGCCGCAGGAGATCCGGCTGGACGAGGCCGTCTACCAGTACCCGAACAAGGAGACCCCTGCCGTCGACAGGGTCTCCCTCACCCTGCGCCGCGGCGAAGTCGTCGCGATCGTCGGGGAGAACGGCTCGGGCAAGTCCACCCTCACCCGCCTCATCACCGGCTTGTATCTCACCGACAAGGGCCGGGTGACGTGGGACGGCGTCGACCTGGCGGCCGCCGACCCCTACGCGGTGTGGGCACGGACCGGGCTCGTCCCGCAGTTCTTCGGCCAGTGGCCCCTGGCCGCACGGGAGAACGTCACCCTCGGCCAGCCCCGCACCCACCATGACGGCCCGGTGTGGGACGCCGTCGACGCCGTCGGCATGCGCGGGGCGGTCGAGCAACTCCCGTACGGCCTGGACACGCTGCTGGCCCGCGAACTGTGGGGCGGCAGCGAACTGTCGGGCGGCCAGTGGCAACGCCTCGCCTGCTCACGCGCGCTCTACCGTCAGCCGCCGGTGCTGATCCTGGACGAGCCGACGTCGGAGATGGACGCCCGCGGCGAGCACGCGATGTTCGCCGCCCTCAAAGCGATCGCCCACACCCGGATCACGATCGTGGTCACACACCGGATCGAGAACACCAAGATGGCCGACCGCATCGTCGTCATGGAACACGGCCGGATCGTCGAACAGGGCCGGTACGAGGACCTGATCCATTCCGGCGGCCTGTTCAGCGAACTCCACGCGCTTTCTCAGGATCGCTGACCGGGGTGACCGGGGTTGGTCGGGGCTGGGGACGCATTACTGCGCCCCCGCTACCCGACCGTCGAGTCCAGGATCCGCGAGTCGAGCGCACTGACGGCGCTCAGTGCGCACCGAATGCGCGAATCCGGGCTTCAGAGCGCACCGGTCCCGGACCGTAGCCAGCTCACGCGCAGCCACTGATCGAGAGCGGCGAAGTCCGTGTCCGTGAGGCCTTGGCGGGGGTCTACGCGATGGAGAAGGGCTCGTCCTGGGTGGTGTGCGGCTACCCAGGCCAGATCTGTGTCGGTGATCTCATCGTCGACCCAGGCGAACGAGCGTCCGGCGGCGCAGTCGAGGAGCGCACGGGTCTTCCAATGCAGCCCGCCTTCCTCGTCCTCGCCGGACGGCTCCTCGAACAATGGCGCACTGTTCCCGCCGGATCTGTTGCGCTGCGTCAGACGTGGCCTGGCAATGCCGAAGTGGGGCCATTCCAACGTGAACGGTGGTTCCGCACGCGCGGGTTCCGCCGTCGCTGCAGGAGCCAGTGCGCACGAGGCCGTGGAACCTGAAGTCGAGCACAGTGGCTTCTGGCCCCCAGCCTGGGCCCCCGGCCGCAGGTCTCCCCCCGTGCTCTGGATCCGCAGATCACCGACTGGTGGGAGTGGCGGGGCGTGGACTACCGGGAACCGCTCCGGAGGAATGGCGGGCATGTCCTGGCCTCAGTGTCCGCCAGGAACTCGTCCAGAATCCCGGGAGCCGCAGCGGCGGCGAACGCCGGGGCCTCGCGGGCGTCGAGATCGGGGATGCGGTAGCCGTCCTCGCCCGCCGCCACCGCCGCGGTCAAGGTGACCAGGCCCGCGCGGCGGGCGAACGGCGAGCTGGAGAGGGTCCAGGCGACGATGGCCTCGCGCTGGAGGGCGAGCGTGTCGCGGCTGACGGTGCCCGAGCGGACGAGTAGAAACGGACCCTGGAGACCGTGCCCCAAGTTTCGGTACGCGTCGCGGGCCAGCCACAGGACGGCGAGGGTGGACAGCGAGGCGAAGAGCCAGGCGCAGTGCAGGAGTACCGGGGTGAAGGCGAGACCGAGACCGACGAGGACCGCGGTGGGCGGAAGAACGGCGAACAGCAGCCCGCGCATCCGGCGTCGGCGCAGGGCCACCTTCGGGTGGCGCGTCAACTGCGTGCTCGCGAAGGGATGTTGCAGGACTCCCTCGGCTACCCGCACCGCTTCCGTGCGGGGAGCGGGTGGCAGCAGAGAGCTGCGCTTGCGGTTCTCCTCGCGGTTGCCGAGGCCACCGGCCACGGCCCGTACCGTTGCTCCACCGCCGGCCCTGAGCAGCAGCGGCTCGCGTAGCAGCACGCCGCGCAGCCGGGCCCGTTCGATGGCCACCGAGCGCGTGGTGAACAGGCCGCGGCGCACCCGCAGCGTGTGCGCGTCCGTCCATTCGAGCCGGAGGTTCCACCAGTTCTCCACGGAGAGCGCCAGGGCTCCGGCCGTGCCGAGTGCGAGCACGGCCAGCAGCGCCGCGGGAACGGTGAGCCACAGCATGCTGTGGCCGAACTGGTGGAAGGCGTCCTGGATGAAGGGCAGTTGCCACGGCTCGATACCGATGGCGTCCAGCACCCGGTAGATGGAACCGGCAGCGACGAACACCCCGCCGACGACCCAGAAGGTGAGGGGCGCGTAGCGCAGCCGGCGCCAGTCGGCGCGGGCGATGACGGAGTCGCGCGCCGCCGCGCCGGCGCCGGTGCGGGTCAGCAGCTCGGCGCGCAGCCGTCGCGCCGCCGGTACGGTCAGCGCCTCCAGGACCAGCTCGCCGCGGCTCCCACTGGAGCCGGCGGTCCCGGCCCGCAGCACCGTCACACCCAGCAGCCGGTGCAGCGGCGAGGCGGTGAGGTCGACGGTGCGGATGCGGTGCAGCGGCACCGTGCGCAGCCGCCGGGTGAACAGTCCGCTGCGTACGTCGAAGGAGTCGTCGGTGATCCGGTAGTCGGTGCGGACCCAGCGGGCCAGCCCTACGCCGGTCACCACGGCGAAGGACACCGCGATGGCGGCGAGGGTGATCCACGCGCCGGTCTCGATCCGGCCGCCGGTGGCGAGCGCGGTCAGGGCGAGGGAGCCGAGCGGCGCGGCCATCCAGCCGCAGTGCACGAGGAGAGTGCGGGCGTCCAGGCTGCGCCACTGGGCCGGGGCGGGGGTGTTCACGCGGCATCGCCCCGCACAGCCTGCGCGGCCTCCGCGATGCGCCGCGACAGCTCTTCGGCGTCCGCGTCGGCCAGCCCGGCGATCTTGATGTCGCCCGCGGTCGACGCGGTGGTGACGGTGACCGTCGCCAACCCGTACCGCCGCTGTATGGGGCCGCGCAGGGTGTCCACGGTCTGCACTCGGCTCAGTGGGGCGATCCGGCGCCTCTGCCAGAACCAGCCGTCCGCCCCGTACATGGCGAGGCTCCCCAGCTCCCAGGCGTGCACGGCGTATCGCTGCCGCGGCATGAGGGTGAGGTAGGCCAAGGCCGGCAGCACGAGGGCGGCGAGCAGCAGCGGCCCCAGCCACGGCATCGCGCCCGGGAAGAAGAGCAGGCTGAGCACGGCGAGGGTCAGGGCGGTGAACAGCATCGGGCCGCTGACGGTCAGCAGCGCCTGGACGGTCCACCAGCGGCGGGCCCGGGGATGGGCTCTGTTCCGGGGAGGGCGCAGGAGCGGGGCGGGGTGCGCGGGCATGGGTGTCACCGTTTTCCAAGTCACTCGTATTGGATAGCGGTACGTTATAACGGTACGATCGACTTGTAAAAGGAGGCGGGAAACCTTGCCGAAAAAGGTGGACCACGAAACCAGACGTCAGGAGATCGCCGAAGCGTTGTTGCGCATCGCGAGCACCCGGGGCCTGGACGGCGCGAGCCTGCGCGAGGTAGCCGCCGAGGCCGGCATCTCGCTCGGCAGACTGCAGCACTACTTCCGCACCAAGGACGAAATGATCACCTTCGCCCTCCGGTACATCAACCAGCTCGCCGACCGGCGTATCCGGCAGCGCATCGAGGCGGCGGCCGACAAGCCCACACCCCGCGTCGTACTGCGCGAATGCCTCAGCGGCATGCTGCCGCTGGACGAGAAGAGCCGGACCGGCACCCTCGTGGCCGCCGCCTACTTCGCCCGCGCCATCCACGACGAACGGCTGCGCACCGACGCCAAGGAGGGCATCCCCCAGCTACGCGCCTTCTTGGCCGACCAGCTGCGTGTGGCGGTCGAACGCGGCGAAGTGCCGGCCGAGCGCGATCCCGACGACGAGGCGATGCTGCTGATCAGCCTGGTCGACGGCTTGACGGCCTACACCCTGCTGGGCGTCCACGGCCCAGCGGAGGCGCAGCGGCTCCTCGACGCGCACCTGGGGCGTCTCTTCGTGTCGGGGGCGGCTGGAACGGCTCCGTAGAACGCCGGGGTGGCGTCACCGGCTACTCCCCCGCCGGTCATCGCCGCGTTCCACAAGACGACCAGGGTTTGCGCGGCGTCCGCCGAGTCGCCTTCCGCGTCGCCCACGGCGGTCTGCAGGAGCGTGGGAGTGCCTCCCCAGCCGAGCAGAGTGGTTCACTGAACAGCCCACTGAACGCCGGTCCAGGAAGCCTGACATACAACTCACGGTCCGAGGCGGAGACCTTCTCCAACGCGCCGCGCTGCGGCTGAACCTGGTGCCGGTACCGGCCTTCGCCTCCTTCTCCGGCATGGCCCTGTCCGGTGTCCTCATCGCCAGCACCCGCCTCGGACTCACCGACTACCTCGAACTGCGGCGGGCCACCGCACAGGAAGCCGCCGAAGACCTGGCGCTCACCCCCGCTTACGCCGTCCTGCTCCTGGACTCCCTCACCGCCCTCGGCTACGCGACCCACCGCCGAGGGGCCTACACCCTCAGCCGCAAGGCCAAGCGCTGGCTCGACCCGGCATCGGAACACAGCCTCACCCGATTCATCGCCAGCCACCACGACTACTGGCAATGGTGGTCGGACCTGCCCGCCGCAGCACAGGGCGCGGCCCCCCGCGACCATCACAGCGCCGCCCCCGACGATGCCTACTGGCGCGACTACATCACCGGCCAATTCGAACTCGCCCGGCTCAGCGCCCCCGAGATCGCCCGCAGACTCCGTCTTCCCGGCACCGCCCGCGCACTCCTGGACGTCGGCGGCGGACATGGCTGGTACGCGGCCGCGTTGTGCCGACGTCATCCATCGCTCCAGGCCACTGTCGTGGATCTGCCGGGAAGTGCCGCGATCGGCCGCGATCGGCCGCGAGATCATCCAACGCGCCGGACTGGAACATCGCGTCGAACACCGGGACGGCGACGCCCTCCAGACGGATCTGGGCACCGGCTTCGACGCCGCACTGTGCTTCAACCTCATCCACCACCTCGACGAACACCAGATCAAAGCACTCCTGCGAAAGATCCACGCGGCCCTGAACCCCGGCGGGACGCTGGCCATTCTCGACCTGTTCGCCACACCCGCCAAGCGTCGTCCCACCCCGGAGGCCTGCTGCCTCGGACTGTTCTTCCACCTCTCATCGGGCACCACGGTGTACAGCCCGGAACAACTCACCGGCTGGCTTCAGGAGAGCAGGATTCGGTGCGCCCCGACGCGTGCGGCTGCATCGCATCCCCACCCAGGAGCTCTACGCATGCGCCAAGCGACCGGACGGGCCGGCCGGCCCGACATCCGGCGCATGAGCGCCCCTCCCCCGCCGCCGCCTCAGGGCACCAGCGCGGGCGACGATCCGCCCGCTACGCGCAGCGCCGGGGTCCCCGAGCCGTCGGCCGGTACGGTCCAGATGTCGCTCGCGCGGCCGTCGCGGCCCGGCAAGGCGTAGCCGAGTGTGCTGTCGTCCAGCCACGCGGCCTGGTCGTCGACGCTGTGCTGCTCGGCGAGCGGCCGTTCGCGCATCGTGCGCAGGTCCAGTACGTACAGCCGCCACGGGTCGCGTGCCCCGTCCCGTACCCGCTTCTTGAAGGCCAGACGGGTGCCGTCGGGCGACAGTGAGGGGCATTCGACGTTCTCGCGCAGCGCGCGGGCCGTCCACTTCTTCATGTCGCCCTCGACGAGATAGGTCTTGCCCTTCGTGGAGACGGTGGCGTAGAAGCGGTTGTCGTCGCGGGCGAAGGTGACGCCCCAGTAGTTGACGTCCGGGGAGTGGGAGCGGCGGCCGTCGATGGTGAGTTGGATCTCCTCCATGTTCTTGATGAGGTAGCCGGTGCGGGTGTCGAGGATCGAGGTGCGGGTGGAGAAGGACGACGTGGCGTAGGAGTCGCCGGTCGCGAACATCGTCCAGGACAGCATCCGGCCGGACGCCGAGACCCGTGCCCGGTTGGGGATGCCGGTCAGCGGGATGCGGCGCTTCTCGCGCAGCCGCCGGTCCAGGACGACGGCGTACGAGGTCGGCGGGATGCCGGGGCGGCGCTGGAGGCACAGGCCGGTGCCGCCCGCCGCGTGGAAGCGCTCGCACACCGGGCCGCCGGTGGTGCGGCGCCGCTCGCCCGCGGTCGCCGGCGCGGCGGGCAGCCGCGCGACGCGGCCGTGCCCGGCCTCGGTGCTGCGGAAGTACAGGCGTCCGCTGTCGAGGCCGAACGCGGAGACGGCGTCGGCCGGTTCGGCCCGCTGGACGGCGCCGACCGTGTACACGACGGCGACGCCGGCGAGTACGACGGTCGCCGTCGCGATGGCGATCACCCGGGCGCGCAGGGACAGCGCCGCGAACGGGGAGCGGGGGGCGGCGGCCGTGCCCTCCGGCGGAGGCGGGCCGAGCAGGACGCGCGCCTCGTCCGTTGCCTCCGCGGCGTATTCCGCGGTGTCCTCCGCGTCGGTTTCCTCTGTCGTACGGGGCACGGCGGTCAGGCCTCCCTTTCGAGGCGGCGGAGCAGGACGGCCGAGCAGGCCAGGGCCAGCCCCAGTGCCAGGACGGCGGTGAGCAGCGCGGGACGCACGCCCCACAGCGTCCAGGCCGCGCCGAACCCGGCGGCGGCGAGCAGCCGGCACAGCGCCTGGCCCATCTGCAGCAGGGCCATGCCGCTCGCGCGCCGGGCGGCCGGGAGGACCGGTCCGGCCAGCGCCATCAGCACACCGTCGGTCGCCGCGTAGAAGACGCCGACCAGCAGCAGGACCCCGACGAGCAGCGTGGGGCCGTCCCGGGTGGTGAACAGCAGGAGGTACGCGCCGAGCAGCGCCGCGTGCCCGCACAGGAAGGGCACCCGGCGACCGATGCGGTCCCCGAGCCGCCCGGCGGGCACCGCGAGCAGCAGATAGACCGCCGCGGCCCCCAGGGGCAGCAGCGGGAACCAGCGCACCGCGAAGTCCAACTGCCGCTGGAGCAACAGGTAGATGAACGCGTCCCCGATGGTGGACGCACCGAGCATTGATGCCGCGCCGAGGATGCGGCGGAAGGCAGGGTCGCGGAACGGGTCGAGGAGTCTGGGCCGGAGGCCGGTCTGCGTTCCGGACGTTCCGGGCGTTCCGGATGTTCCGTGAGTTCCGTGAGTTCCGTGAGTTCCGGAGGACGCCGGGGACTTGGCGGCTGCTGCTGCGGAGGTGCGTGTGCGTCCCGGAACCCCGGCGGCCTTCGGGGCGGGTGCCGGTGTCGGGGCCCACATCGGCGTCGGCGTCAGTGTCGGCAAAGGCAGCGCGTCGCGCCCCGGTACGAAGGCGACGAACATGAGCACGCCCAGCAGGCCCACGCAGAAGCTGACGACGAAGACCGCGTCGTACGCGTCGGCGGTGACCCACATCAGGGCGAACGCGGCGAGCGGGCCGAGGAAGGCGCCGGTGGTGTCCATCGCCCGGTGCACGCCGAAGGCCCGGCCCAGCGCCTCGGGCGGGCTGCTGAGCGAGATGAGCGCGTCGCGCGGGGCGGTCCGTACGCCCTTGCCGAGGCGGTCGGCGGCGAGCGCCGCGCCGATCCCGAGGGTGCCGCCGCCCGCCAGTAGCAGGCCGAGCCGGGACAGCGCGGACAGCGCGTACCCGGATCCGGCGACGAGCTTGTGCCGGTTGCCGCGGTCGGCGGCGTGCCCGCCGGCGAGGCGGACGAGCGCGGTGACCCCGTTGTAGAGGCCGTCGAGAAAGCCGAACTGGAGCGGGGAGAGGCCGAGGTGGAGGACGAAGTACAGCGGCAGCACCGCTGTGACCATCTCGGAGGAGATGTCGGTGACGAGGCTGACCGCGCCCAGGGCGAGGACCGGTCCGGCGACGCGGCCACGCGACACGTCATGTGCCGCCGCGGTCGCGCCTGTGGTGGCGAGGTACATCGGGTGCGTCCGGGCCGCTCAGTGGCACTGGTAGGACGGGCTGCTGTCCTTGGTCCTGTTGTCCGTTCCGACCAGGTCCCAGGAGAAGCCGTCGTCGGTGAAGTTCAGCTTGACCACGCCGAAGGTCTTGGTGAGCCGCTTCTCGCTGTTCGGCTGGACTTCCTCGATGTCGTACGGGTTGGCGCCGCCCATGCCGCCGAGCAGCTCGACCAGGCCGTTGGGGTCGGCTTCGGCGTCCTCATTCTGCGGGGCGAAGCGCTCGTAGTGGTGGTCGTGGCCGTTGAGGACCAGTTCGGCCTTGGCGTCCGTCAGGATCTTCCAGACCGGCCTGCTGACCGGGTCGTTGCCGTGTTCGCCGGAAGAGTAGAGCGGGTGGTGCCAGTAAGCGGCCACGCACTTCTTGGAGTTGGCGGCGAGGTCGGCCTTGAGCCAGTCGATCTGGGCGGACCGGTCGAAGCTGTTGGAGTCCAGTGCGATGAAGTGCCAGTTGTCCTGGTCGAAGCTGTAGTAGCTCTTGCCCTTGGGGTAGGCGATGGAGCCGAAGTAGGACTTGTAGCCCGCGAGCGACCCGTCCGGGTCGTAGGTCTCGTGGTTGCCCGGGCTGGGGTGGGTCTTGGCCTTGAAGGCGCCCCAGGTCTTGTCGTAGTACTTCTTGAAGTCCGTGAGTCGGGCGTCGTCGTACTGGTTGTCGCCCATGGTCAGGACGAAGGCGGGGTTGATCTTCTTCACCAGGGCGGCGGTCTTGGGGTGGGCGCAGCTGCTGCTCGCGGTGCACTGCTCGGCGATGTCGCCCGCGGCGACGACCGTGAACCCCGCGGCCTTGGCTCCGGACGCACGCTCGGGCGTGGCATCCGCCCGGCCCGCCGGGGACCAGAGCAGCACGCCGCCGACGAGCGCGAGGACCGCGCCCGCGACGACCGGTATCCCGAAGCGGGGGTTCTTGACGAGCGGCCTGCGCGCGCCCGACGGCGCGGTGCCAGACGTTTTGGCACGGGACTTCTTGCTGCGGGAAGTGGGTGTCATATCGGTCTCCTCGGGGGGCGTGGGGCCGTTGCGAGGAATCCTGTCGACGCAACATGTACGCGTCAAGAAGTTCGGACGAACTACTGTTAGGAAACTTTCCTACCAGTTTCTGACAAACATGTTCGCCAGAAACGCGTACGTTACGAACACGTTCGTTAAACTGGGGGCATGGCAGCGAACCCCCCAGCACCGCGAAGTCGTCGAGAACGGCCGGCGAAACCGGCCCTGACCCGGGACGGCATCATCGCGACCGCGGTGGAGCTGATGCGGGCCGAGGGCCTGGAGCGGGTCACCATGCGCCGCCTGGCGCAGCAGCTCGACACCGGTCCGGCCTCGCTCTACGTCTACGTCCGCAACACCGCCGAACTGCACGCGGCGGTCCTGGACGAACTGCTCGGCGCGGTCGACTTGAGACCTGCCGGGGCCGACGGGGACTGGCGCGCGGGACTCGTACGCATCCTCACGTCCTATCTGGACGTGCTGTTCGAGCACCCCGGACTCGCCCGGTCCGCGCTGACGGCCCGCCCGTCAGGCGAGCACTACCTGGACCTGGTCGAGGCGCTGCTGGCGCTGCTGAACGAGGGCCGCGTACCGGCGGGGCGGGCGGCGTGGGCGATCGATCTGCTGCTGCAGTTCGCGACCGCGACCGCGGCCGAGCAGGCCACCCGGGACCAGGCCGCCGATGCCCAGGGCGACTGGGACGCGCTCACCGCGGCCCTGCTGAACGCCTCCGGCGACCGGCACCCGCACATCGCCGCCCTCGGCAGCGAACTGCTCTCCGGCTCCGGCCGGGCGCGGGTGGCCTGGGGCTTCAACGTCCTGATCAGCGGAGTGCTGGCCGCGCCCCGGCCGGACACCGAGCCCCCTGAAGATCACCAGTCATGAACGCGCCCCGACCCTGAAGAGGAGTAGCGCAATGCCGACACACCACCCCGGCACGCCTGCTGGAGTACTTCGACGGTTGGCACGAGCAGCTGCGCGCGCTCATCGCCGACGCCGACGGCCCGTTCATCCCCCGGCCCATCCACGCGCTGCCCGTCGGACACCGCTGGGACCGCGTCCCCGGGGTGACCCTGCTCGGCGACGCCGCCCACCTGATGTCCCCGTTCGCCGGCGAGGGGCGAACCTCGCCATGCTCGACGGCGCCGAACTGGCGGCCGCGATCGCGGCGCATCCCGGCGACCCGGAGAAGGCGCTGGCCGGCTACGAGCAAGCCCTTTTCCCGCGCAGCGAGGCATCCGCCGCCGAACCCGCCGACAACCTCGCCCGCTGCTTCCGCCCCGACGCGCCGCAGGGCCTGCTCGACCGGATGGCCTTCTACCGCGCCCGAGCGGGCTGACCGGCCGCGCCGGAACCCATTTGGCAAAGGGCGCCCCGCAATGTGGCTTCGGAGCGCCCTCGTCGAGCCGCTTGGTGCAACTGCTCACGTTGCGAGAGGTCAGGAGACCTTGGCCAGGGCCGCCGCGAGGCCGTTCGCCCACAGAGCGTTGACCCGGGCGCGCTCCGCCGCGTTCGGCTGTGCGTTCTGGCAGGAGGTACCGGGGCCGCCGCCCGACATCAGCTCACTGCACGGCCCGGAATAGTGGTCGGGGAGCCCGAGGACGTGTCCGGTCTCGTGCGCGGTGACCCGGGTCGAGTTGTACTGCTGGTTCTGCCGGTAGTCCAGGAAGACGTAGCCCCGGCCGTGACCGTCGGTGCTCGCGTACGAGCCGCGGGGGTCATTGCCCTCGTAGTAGTTGAAGTCGGCGCTGCTGCCCGAGCGCAGCTTCACATTGGAGACCGCGCTGTTCCAGATGGACGCGCTGCTGGCTATCTGACCGGCGAAGCGCGGCGCGTTCGCGGCGTTGTAGACGACGGTGACGGCCAGCGCGTCGGGGTTCGCGGCGCGCTTCTCGGCGACCGACTTCAGGACGGCTTTGAAGAACGCCTTGTTCCCGGCGCTCTCCGCCTTCGAACCGTCATAAGCTGCGTACGAAGTGGCGGTGCCGGTGCCGGTGGGGACCGCGCTGCCGGTTCCGGCTGCGGCGGGCGCGGCGCTGAAGGCGGTCGCGAAGGCGAGGCCAATTCCGCAGAGCGCGGAAATCGCCGTCTTGGGATGTCTCATGGTGGGGGCTCCTACTCATCCGGTGAGCGGGTTCGATACCGGAGAGTCTCGGGGAGTTCGGCCCTGGGCAGATGATGTCAATTACCGATAACGCCAACGCATCACCCGGGCCCGTCCGTAGCTGTCGGCCCGGGCTCCGCCCATGCTGCCGCCGACGGTCCTGCGCGGAGGAACGGCGGGCGCGCCACACGTACTTCGCCGGGCCCCGCCCGGGCCGGCGCCGGGCCGACCACGGGTGCGGGGGCGCGGGCGCCGACCGTGCGGGCGGGTCCTTGGGCTGCGCTGCGCCGCCACTCGGATCCACATACGGACGGAAACGCTGAGGCATAGCGGGATCGAAGGTGGTAGTGGCGCTACCAGGAATTGCGTTCCTGGTATACACCCGGCCTGTGCACCGGGGAAATGCTGCCGCACGGTGGTGACATCCGCCGAGGACGTGAGGCGGAACAGCGGAACACCACCTGCGGAGGAATTCCCCATGACCTACCACGTGCTCGTGCAATTCGACGTCCCGCCGGCCAAGCGCGAAGAGTTCGCCGCCGCTGGTCTCTTCGACGCGCAGGGCTCACTCGCCAACGAGCCGGGCACCCTGCGCTTCGAGGTCATCCGCGACGAGGACAACGCGAACCGCTTCTACCTCGACGAGGTCTACACCAGCCGCGAGGCGTTCGAGGCGCACTGCGCGGAGGAGACGATCAAGGGCTTCTACGAGCTGGTCGACTCCTATGCCCAGGGCCCGAACTTCCTCTTCAAGGGCGAGCGCGTCGAAACGGGCGCGCACTGACGCGCTGCTTCGAATGCGCCGGACTCGGCCGGACCGGCGGTCGCCCGTCCCGCGTCGCTCCGGTCGTTTCCGGGCCGTCGTGCGGTGTCGGTGGGGCTACCGGTGTTCTCGCGGAGCCTGGCCGAGGTAGTGCTCGGTGGGAGCCGCGATCTGCCGGAGCAGGTAGAGCGTCCGGTCGGCGCGGCCGGGCGGGACCAGGTCGCGCGGCTGGCCGGATGCCGGGTCGAGGTCGCTGCGCCAGTCAAGGGCCAGCTGGAACAGCTGGTGCCGGTTGCCGTAGCCGGAGGGGAAGGGCCAGTCGAGATCAAGGCCGCGAAGGGCCGTGCTGAGGTCGACCAGACCGTCGGTGTTCCACACCAGCATGACGCGCCGCGCGAGTGTCCGCCGGAGGTGCGCGGCGGCCTCCTCCGGGGCGACGGCGTCCTGGGGGATGCCCTGCGAACGCGGGGAGACCAGCCGCATCGAGATGTCGCACAGCACCTGGCCGTCGGCGTCCAGGGCGGTGACGTGCGCGGCCGACGGGGGTCGGCGGGCGCCGGCGGGGGTGGCGCCGCGGTCGGTGTAGTCGACGTGGACGACGGCCAGGCGCTCGTCGGCCAACAGCCGGGCGGCCAGCTCGGCCGCGTGCGTACGCTGCTCGGCGGCCTGCTTCTGCCGGGCGCGCAGCTTCTCGATGTGGGCGCACGTACCGCACAGCAGCCAGCCGTCCACGCGGGCACAGGGCAGTTCGGGGCGGGCGCCGCACTGCTCGCACTGGCGGGCGCCCGTCGTGCGGCGGGCGGCGGCCGCGGCGAGCTGGGCGGCGCTGGAGCGGGTGGGCACGGATTCGCTGACGAGGTAGAGGTCACGGGCGGCGCGGCGCCCGGCGCCGTCGCAGCCGTCCAGCGTGGCGCGGACCGGCCCGCGCGGCTCGCGGGGCAGGTCGAGGTCCTGGAGCTGCGCCTTCGTCAGGTAGCCGGCCGGCACCTCGCTCCAGAAGGTGAAGTGCCGTCGCGCCGAGTCCTCCTGGTGTTCCGACATCAGCCGTGTCCCTCGCCTTCATGATCAGGTTCCGCCCTGCGGCCGGTCGCGGCCGCCGCTGAAACGCTGGTCGCCCTCCGTAATTGTGCCGAAGCACGAGGTGTCACCGGTGACCGCCCCGGCCTACGGCTCCGCACCGCGGGGTCTGGGCGGTCGCCGCCACCGGCGAGTGGCCGTGGGCGGGGCGGTCCGCCGCATGCGGTCCGGGTCGCCGGCGGCGCGATCGGCCGGCCGTTCCCGGACCGGGACCGTCATCGCGTCCGCCCAGCACCCTGCCCACGGCCGCCATCGCCTCGCCCCTTCCGTCGGTTCAGCCAGTCTGCCGCGCCCGCCGACGGCAGACCCCGGCGTGTCCGATGGCGCGGCGGACGGGCGTCGGAAATCCGGGCGGGTCACAGCGATGAGTTCCGTGCGGTCCCGCGGTCTACAGTACGGAGAACGTGCGGAACTCACACGAAACGGGACAGAATCATGACTGAACTGACCGTCACCACTTTCGTCTCCCTCGACGGGGTCATGCAGGCCCCGGGCGGGCCCGACGAGGACCCCAGCAATGGCTTCTCCTGCGGCGGCTGGCTCGTTCCCTTCGCCGACGCGGACATGGGCAACTTCATCAACCGCGTCTTCGAGCGGGTCGACGCCTTTCTCCTCGGCCGCCGGACCTACGAGATCTTTGCCGCGCACTGGCCGCGCGTCACCGACGAGAACGACCCCGTCGCGGGCCGGCTGAACAGCCTGCCCAAGTACGTGGTCTCCACGACCCTGGAGAAGGCGGAGTGGAACAACTCCACCATCATCTCCTCCGACGTCGTGGAGGAAGTCCGCCGGCTCAAGGCGCGGCCCGGCCGTGAACTGCAGATCCACGGCAGCGGTGCGCTCGCCCGCTCGCTGATGGCCCACGGCCTCATCGACACGTACCACCTGCTGGTCTTCCCGGTCTACCTCGGCCAGGGCGCCCGCTTCTTCCCGGACGGCGGTGCGCCGACCGCGTTCCGGCCGACCGAGACTTCCACGACCAGTACCGGCGTGGTCATCCACACCTTCCAGCCGACCGGCCCCGCGCAGTACGGCTCGTTCGCACTCGACCCGGCCGAGTAGGACGCGCGGCCGGGCGGCCGGAACGTGTGGGGACCCGCGCGCTCCGCGCGCCCGGTCAGTCCTCCGCCGGCCGCCCGGCCCGGAGCGATTCCGGACGCGGTCCGAAGCGGAGGCCGAGCGGCAGCGGTACCCGGAACGTCAGCCGAGCCGGTAGACGGGGAGCGAGGAATCCGCCGCTACCGCAGTTGGTCGAGAGGCTCTCCAGCCTGCTCCGAGCGCCGGACCCGACCATCGCGTCACGGGCAATCCTTTGGCCCGTTCGTTCAGGCAGACCAGACCCGAAGGAGCCCAACAGTGAGCACCACGCCTGCGGAAACCGCTGAACTTGGCCGATTCTCCGATGTGGACGCGAGCGGCGAAGCGGCGGAGCTCGTCGCCTTCCTGGAGCGCGTTGAGCAGTTGCACCCGATCCCGGAGCTGCGCGAGCGTTCCTACCAGGACCTCAAGGTGCGCCCCGGCCGGCGCGTGGTCGACGTGGGGTGCGGAGCGGGCGTCGCCGTGGCGGAACTCGCCGCGCACGGGGCCGAGGTGACCGGTGTGGACCCGAGCGAGAACATGGTCGCCATGGCCAAGTCGCGCTTCCCCGACCTCGACTACCAGGTGGCGGGCGCCGCGTCGCTGCCCTTCGCCGCGAACTCGCTGGACGGCTACCGCGCCGAGCGCGTCTACCAGCACCTCAGTGACCCGCAGCAGGCGCTGGACGAGGCCAAGCGGGTGCTCAAGCCGGGCGCGCGGCTGGCGATCGTCGACCTCGACGGCGACGGCTGGATCATCGACGCCGCCGACAAGGAGATCACCCGCGCCCTGCTGCGGGCGTTCGCGGACACCATCGCGAACCCGTGGATCGGCCGGCAGCTGCGCGGCCTGCTTCTCGACAACGGCTTCACCGACGTCACGGTGGACGCGGCCCCGTGCATCTACACCGAGTACGCGGACGCGGCATCGGTGGTCGAGAGCATCACCCGGGCCGGCGTCGCCTCGAAGGCCGTCACCCAGGAGCAGGCCGACACGTGGCTCGCGGAGCAGCAGGAGCGCTCGCGGACCGGACGCTTCTTCGTCCAGGGACCGCTGTTTCTGGCTGCGGGCACCCACCAGTAGACGACCGGCACTCGGTCGCCGGGCGGTTGTCCGCTCGCTTCCCGGGCCGGTGAGGCGGACAAGTGCGGAAAGGCTCCCACGCTGCGGCGTGGGGGCCTTTTTCGCGCTGCCGGGCGGAGGGGCGACGGTGCGGCCCGGCGAGGCTGCGGAGTACGGGTACGGCTACGGCTACGGGATACGGCTACGGACGGCGAGCAGTCGGCCGCCGTACAGGCGGATCGCTCCCGGCCTGGCCACGCGTCACTTCACCGCGCGCTGGCCTGACGGCACGCCAAGTCGAGGCCGGCGGATCCATCGGCGTACGGGCGTACAGGCCTGGTGCAGGGTGCGGCGCTCGGCCCAGGGCGTCGGCCGGCCCAAAGCGTCGGCTGCCGTGGCTTCGACGGCGGGCGGTTCGCCTGCGGCTCGCGGCCATACGGCAGCCGGGTGGCGGGCACCGGGCTCACGATGGCCGGCGGATACGACGATGCGGGGGCACCGGCAGTTGCCGGTGCCCCCGCATCGTCGTATCGCGCATCGCGCATCACGCATCACGCATCACGCAGATGGTGCGGGTGTGCGGATGGTGCGTGTCAGGGTGCGGGAGCGGCCTCGGCCGCCGACTCTGGCTCTCCCGCATCCGGGGCGCTGTCGCGCAGCCGGCGCGGAAGGACGAACATCAGCAGGAACGCCAGCGCGATGACACCGATGAAGACCATCAGCAGCGTCTGGAGGCTCTTGGCGAAGGAGACGCCCCGTGCGTCCTTGGTGAAGTCGCTCAGGACCGCGGCGACTTTGTCCTCCCGCAGCAGCGGCTCGGAGGTGCAGCTCCGCGGAGCCACCGACAGGTCTTTCTCCTTCGACCGGTCGACCGAGCAGGTGCGGTAGGCGGTGACGGCCGTGTCAGCCTGCTGCGGGGAGAGGGCGGCGGTGGCGACCAGTTCCTTGCGCAGCGCGGGGCTCTGGTCGTCGATGGCGGTGGCGGTGTTGCCCGCGAGACCGGCGAAGAGGACCACGCTCACCAGGGCGCCGCCGATGGCGAAGCCCAGCTGGGTGTTGGTGTGCACGACGCCGGAGGCGGATCCCGCGTCCTTGTAGGGCACTTCGGAGATCACGATCTGCGGCAGCGGTGCCGCGATCATGCCGAAGCCCATGCCGACCAGCAGCAGCGGCGTGACGAGCTGCCAGGAGCTGACGTCGCTGCCGTACTCACCCGCGATCCAGATGTACAGGGCGGCGCCGACCGAGACGACGCCCGCGCCGGCCTGCAGCACCTTGCGGCCGTACTTGGGCACCCAGGCGATCATGGACAGGGTCGAGGTCAGGAAGGCGCCCAGGGCGAAGGAGAGGCTGGTCAGGCCGGCTCGCATCGGGGACCAGCCCTGGCCGACCTGCATGTAGATGGTCCAGCCGATGTTGAACATGCCGATGCCGATGAAGAAGGCGAGGCTGACGCCGAGGCCGGAGGAGAAGCTGCGGATGCGGAAGAGGTGCAGCTCGACCAGCGGCGAGCCGTCCGTGCGGATCTTGCGCTTCTGCCAGAGGATGAAGCAGGCCATCACCGGGACGGAGGCGACCATGGCCACAAAGCCCCATACGGGCCAGCCCAGTTCGCGTCCTTGCAGCAGCGGGAAGACCAGCAGCACCAGGGCGACGGTGGCCAGGACGCCGCCGATGGCGTCGAGTTTCAGCGCGTGCGGGGCCTTGGACTCGCGCAGCACCCGGGGTGCGTAGATCAGGCCGAGGATGCCCACCGGCACGTTGATCAGGAAGATCAGCCGCCAGTCGAGGCCGAACAGGTCCCACTCCACCAGGGGTCCGCCGGCGGACATGCCGACGGCCGCGGCGACGCCGGCGACGCCGCCGTACATGGCGAAGGCCGCGCCGCGCTCCTTGGCGGAGAAGGTGACGTGGATGAGGGCGAGGATCTGCGGGACCATGATGCCGGCGAAGGCGCCCTGCAGGATCCGGGAGGCCACCAGGTGCCAGGGCTCGGTGGCGAGTCCGGCGCCCAGCGAGGCCAGGGTGAAGCCGAGCACCCCGACCAGGAACATCTTCTTGCGGCCGTAGATGTCACCGAGTCGCCCGCCGAGGATCAGCAGCAGGGCGAAGGCCAGCTGATATCCGACGAGAACCCACTGGATGATCGAGTAGCCGGCGCCGAGCCCCTTCTGCATGGCCGGTGCGGCGACGTTGGCGATGGTGCCGTCCAGCATGTCCATGAAGGCGGCAACGAGCAGCACCAGCAGGGCCATCCAGCGCTTGGGGTCGGGCGCCGCCGTGCCGTCCGAGGTGTCCGCCCCGGTGTCCTGCCCTGCCACCTCCGTCTCCGACGATGGCGTTTGCTCTGCCGAAATAGCCATGACACACCTCTCTGACGACCGGGCACCAGCGGGGTCAACGCCGGGAAGTTCCGGGTACGGCTGCGCAGCCGTGGACAGTCGAATCGCAGGATGACGGCACGGCGTGGAGTTTGACTCGCGCGCGGGTCGGGTGGGCGCGGACGCCCGCGGGCGGGATGCCCCCGGGCGCAGCGCGGCGGCGCTTCTCCTGCGCTGACGGCCCGTCGGCTCGGTGCTCCTTTTGCTCCGGCCCGTTGGTGGGTGATCGTTCGCGTGGCAGCCGGAACCGCTGGTCATCCCCTTCACGCTCTGGGCCCGCGGCCGACTGCGGCGGGCCGGGGTGCTGCGTCCCGCGCGACCACGCGATGCCGTGCGGGGCTGGCGCTTACCGCAGTGGCCACGGCGGGGGCACACGTGATGGCGCGACGGGTTGCCGGCCGGGGCCGGCCCGCGTCTCGCGCTTGATCGCCGTCGGCGTGATCGAATCCGGTATCCGGTGACGCGAGCATGATCAGTTAGGGTGACGGACGCCGGTGCCCGAGCTGGGCTCCCAGCACACGTGAACACTTCCCGGGGAGCGCAGTTGACCACCCGCAATCGCCTGAGCACGCGGGTCAGGGCCGTGCCCAGTCCCATAGCCGCGGCCTCGGCACTGATCAACCCCTCCCGCCGGACCCGCCTCGAAGATCCGCTCATCTCCTGGGTGCAGCGCGTCCGCACGGCACTGGGGCTGGTGGCCATGGCGTGGCTGCTCCTGGCCTACCCGGTACGCAAGGAGCGCGAGGATTTCGTGTTCGGCAAGCTGGAGGAGCTGCTGATCGGCTGCGGCATCATCATGGTGGCCGGCATCATCGGCGTCAGCTTCTTCATCTTCGCGGCCCGACCGCCCCTGGGACGGATGTACGCGGGCCGCCTCACCGGCCCCCTGTGCGCGCTGGCCGCGGTGCCCCTCGGAGCGGGCCTGGCCTGGCTGGCGGTGGCCGGCCTGAAGGGCGACATCATCTCCCCCTCGAATCCGGGCTCGCACGACTTCCTCTTCGGGCTGTTCGGTGACTCCATGGGCAAGCTGATCAGTGGTTTGGCGGTCATTCTGCTGCTCATCGTGGGCGCACTCGCCTGCGTCGTCATTCTCGTCGTGGCGGTGTGCTTCACCCTGGCGGCCGCGATCGCCGGAATGAATTCCTGCTTCCGTGCCGGGGACGTTCATGAGCTGCTGCCGGCTCTGCTCTCACCCCTGCTGGTCTGGTCGCTCTTCGGGCTTCAGCTCTTCGACGGCGCGGATGTGGCCGCCCCTCCAGCCGTGATCTACGCCTTCTCGCTCGGCGGCCCGCTGTCGGTGTCCGCGCTGTCGGTGTGGGAGGTACGGCGGCTGCGCAACCGGCATGGCGTGACGCTGCGTTCGGCGCTGGGCCGACAGCTCGGCCAGACCTCGTGAAAGCTCGCCGCTGAGTCACCCGTCAGGCCCGCCCAATGGCGTGTCCCCCGCAGCGGAGCGGATCGTCCGCGAACCTGCCCCCGCCGGCTCCGGTTCCGGCTGCCCGACGGCCGCCGGAGCAGGAGTCGACTCCGGTCCGAGCGGCCCCGCGTACCTTGCGGCGCACACAGCTCCGGCAGCCGGGAGGACCCACGGATGAGTACGGCACGTACGCCTTGGTGCGCGATGAGCCGCGCCGCGATGGCACCGGACCCCCTCACCGGACCCACCGCCTGCCCGGCCCCGCGCAGCGCCCCCGTCTTCCCCGCTGGTTGCGTCCCGCGCGTCGACGCCTGGAGGAACCGGTGACCACGGCCGAGCACGACCTCGACCTCGTCTTCCCCTTCCCGCACTCCAGTTACCGGGGCCCCGCGCCCCGGTTCGCCGATCTGCGCGCACGGCGGCCGGTCGTGCGGGTGGCCATGGAGGGCGGCGGGCACGCGTGGCTGGTGACCCGGCACGCCGATGTCCAGGCGGTGCTGGAGGACAACCGGTTCAGCCGGGCCGCCATGTACGCACCGGACGCGCCCCGGTTCAGCGGCCTCTTCCAGGCACCGCCCGGAATGATCATCTCGCTCGACCCGCCGGACCACACCCGGCTGCGGGCCCTGGTCACCCAGGGGTTCACCCCTGAGC
>NZ_JAYMZR010000005.1:126956-133666 GCF_035828615.1 Streptomyces sp. H27-D2
AGCGGGTGAACGGCCTGCGCCCGTTGGTCGAGCGGTTGGTGACCCGGCTGCTCGACGCGGCGGACGCCCGCGGCGGAGCCCCTGCCGACCTGGTCGAGGACTTCGCCTCGCCGCTGGCGCTGAGCGTCATCTGCGTGCTGCTGGGGGTCCCCGAGGAGGACCGGGAGCAATTCCGCACCTGGGTACGGCAGTTCGCCACCGTCTCCGGGCCGCCGGAAGAAGCCGTCGAAGGCCGCGAGAAGCTCGGGGCCTACATCTCCGGACTCGTCGCCGCCAAGCAGGAGGCACCCGGGGACGACGTGCTCTCCGCACTGATCGCCGCGCGCGCGGGCGCGGACCGGCTCAGCTTCGAGGAGCTGGTCGGCCTCGGCTACACCCTGCTGGGCGCGGGCTACGACTCGACAGCCGGGCAGATCGCCAACTTCGTACTCACCCTGCTCGCCCACCACCCCGAGCAGTGGCGCCACTTGGCCGACCACCCGCAGGACGTGCCGGCCGCCGTCGAGGAGCTGCTGCGCTACGTCAACCTGAACGCCACCGACACCTCGGGGCTGCCCCGCATCGCCACCGAGGACGTACTGGTGGGCGGGGCGCGAATCCCGGCCGGGGAGGCGGTGTTCCTCGCCTTCGCCTCCGCCAACCGCGACGAGGCCGTCTTCCCCGACGCGGACCGGCTGGACTTCGCCCGTACCGGAAACGGTCACCTGGCGTTCGGCCACGGCATCCACAACTGCCTGGGCGCCCCGCTGGCCCGCATCGAGCTGACCGTGGCGTTACGGGAGCTGACCCGCCGCTACCCCGCGACGCGGCTCGCCGTCCCCGAGGACGAGCTGCCCTGGCGGGTGGGCGACGTCAACCACAGTCTGCTCGCCCTTCCTGTTCACCTGGCAGCGGCCCCTTCCTGACCTTGCTCCGGGCTGCTGCGGCGGTGGCCGGCCGGGAATCCGGCCGGCTGCGGGTGCCATACGTACGGGGGGACCGCCCCGTACGGCACAGCCCCCGTACCACGCCCGCCCCGCGACGCCGCACCGCCAAGTCGCATACTCGGCACCCAACTCCCGACTCCGAACTCCGGACCGGATACCGCGTAGGAGTCCGGCAGGTCGGCCTCGGCCAGCCGCCCCTCTGGGCGGGTGGGGCCGCGCCGGGCTCCCTCGAAAGGATTCCCGTGGCACCCACGATCCCGGCCGTGCTGGACCGGCGGTCCCTCAACCGCGCCTTGCTGCAACGGCAGTTGCTGCTGCGGCGCGCGGCCCTGCCCGCCGCCGACGCCCTGGAGCACTTGGTCGGCCAGCAGGCGCAGGCGCCCGCTCCCCCGTACGTCGGGCTGTGGACCAGGCTGGACGGCTTCGCCGCCGACGACCTGGCCACCCTGATCGAAGAGCGCGCCGCAGTGCGGCTGGTGCTCCAGCGCGGCACGATCCATCTGGTCACCGCCCGCGACGCGCTGACGCTGCGCCCAGTGCTCGCCGGAGCGCTGGAGCGCACCCTGACCAGTGCCTTCGGCCGCAAACTCACCGGCCTGGACCATGCGGAGGTCGCATCGCTGGGGCGCCGGCTGGTCGAGGAGCAGCCGCTCACCCTGGGCAACCTGGGCGGGCGGCTCGCCGAACGGTGGCCGCAGCGGGACGCCTTCGCGCTGGCCAACACCGTCCGGGCGCTGGTGCCGCTGGTGCAGGTGCCGCCGCGAGGTCTGTGGGGCCGCGGCGGACCCGCCGCGCACACCACCGCCGAGGCCTGGCTCGGCCGGCCGCAGGACACCGACGCCGGCCCCGACGCGCTGGTCGCGCGCTACCTCGCCGCCTTCGGCCCGGCCACCGTCCAGGACATGCAGACCTGGTCGGGCATGACGCGGCTCGCCGCCGTCTTCCAACGGCTGCGCACCGCCCTGCGCACCTTCCGCGACGAGCAGGGCCGTGAGCTGTTCGATGTGCCCGACGGTCCGCTGCCCGACGCCGACACGCCCGCGCCGGTGCGCTTTCTGCCCGAGTTCGACAACATCCTGCTCTCGCACGCCGACCGCGGCCGTATCCTCACCGACACCCAGCGCCGGCTGGTCTTCACCCGCAACGGGCTGATCAAGTCCACTGTCCTGGTGGACGGTTTCGTCCGCGGAGTGTGGCGCATCGACCGCGCCGGCGGCACCGGCGGCGGCACCGCGCGCCTGGTCATCGAACCCTTCGGCGACCTGGCGCGGCGGGAGCGGGCCGCACTGGCCGCGGAAGGGGAACGGCTGCTGGCCTTCGCCGCCGCCGGGGCCACCGTCCTCGACCTGTGCTTCGAGAACGCGACCTGAGCCAACGAGACAGCGCCCGGCCCGCCCGTCCCGGCATCGCCTACCACCAGGCACCCGACAAACGGTCCTGGCAGGCGATGACCGACCTCTTCGACGAAGCGTTCAACTGGCCCCGGCGCGGGCGCGGGAGTGCGCTGCCTGGCCGGGATGCGACGCCTCCGAGATGGCCAGTACGCGGCACGGGTCGTCACCTCGCCCGGTGCCCAGCGGGTGTCCGGGTGGCCTCGGTGCTGACCGTGATGGGGCCTTGGGTGCTTCCGTCCTGGGTGTTGACGGCGAACGCGACGGCGGTCGTGGTGAAGGTACGCCCCGAGACTTTTCCCATGTGGACGGCCTGGACGACCCCGGGGTGCGAGGAGTCGGCGCTGCCCGGGTGGGTGACGTAGAAGGCGATCCTCTTGTCGTTCTTGGCGTTCCAGTACCCCGTGGCGCGGTAGCCCGGCGCGCCGCCCGGGGTCGCGTCGACCTCCGCCGTCAGCTTGTGGTCGGGCCGGAAGACGAAGTGCGCGATGCCGGTGCTGGCATCCGGCCCGGTCCCGACCGTGACCGACACGTCCCACGTTCCAGTCAGGCCGACTTGCCTGGTCGGGGCGGCGGAAGGTTCGGCCGTAGCGCTGCCGACGCCGACGAGCGTGGCGATCAGGGCGATCCAGAGGCTCAGGACCCGTAGGGTCGCGCGGCGCGCTCCGGGGCGGAGGAGGGTGCTGGTTGAGGTGCCTGGGGTCGTCATAACTGGCCTTTCTACGGAGTGCGTTGGCAGCAGGGTGGGTCGGGGAGGGGGCGCGGTTCTCGACCGGGCCCATGGCGAGGCCGGTGGCGGCACCGCCCCGCCCGGCTCCGCTCCGCATCAGGAGAGCCGAGCCGGGGACGCCACGCCGTCTTGCACTCAGCCTCGGCTCAGCCCCGAAGTCCCGGGCGTCCCGGGCGTCCCGGCGTCTGGCCCACCCTGCGGGCCGGACGCAGGCGGCAGACCGCACAGGCCACAGCTCAGTTGCCGGCCCAAGCCGGAGTCTCAAGGAATTCGATCACCGCGGTGGTCCACACGTACCCCGCACCCGCGCCCTGCAGGACGGCGAGGTCGCCGGGCTGCGGGTTGCGGGTGGCGATGACGTGGTCGAGGGCAAGCACCAGGTCGACCGTGCCGACCATGCCCAGGTCCTTGCCCCAGTCGAAGGTGGTCGAGGCGCGGTCGACGCCCAGCAGGTTGTACAGGCCGTGCACCGCGATGGTCTCGGCGAGCTGCTGGTGGAGGAAGAAGCGGATGTCGGAGAGGTCGGCGCCGGCCTCGTGCAGCACCTGCTTGAGGGACTGCTGCACGCCGTTGGAGATCCGCTCGACGACCTCGTCCAGGTCGGCCTCCTCGTTCTGCATGTAGTCGCGCAGGCTGGTGTCCAGGCTCAGGGTCCGGCCGTCGGGGAAGGGCGTGTCGGTCCACTCGTTGTGCCGGCCCAGCGGCTCCAGCGAGGGGTCGCCGATCGAGCAGGTCGCGCGTACCCGGGCGAAGCCGCCCCGGCTGGAGAGCACCAGTGCGCCGGCGCCGTCGCCGTCCACGTTCTGCTCGTGCGAGGCCCACCGGTCGAGGAAGGGCATACGGAACGCGTCGCCGCCGGTGACCAGGGCGGCGGGGGCCTCCGGGCGCGCGGTGATGTGCGAGGCGGCGGCTTCCAGTCCGGCCATGAAGCCGTTGCAGCCCTGCTTGACCTCGAAGGAGGGGGCGGCGCCGCCGATCGTCTCGCGCTGTACGTAGCTGGCGGGCGTCCACACGTCCAGGCCCTGGTGGCCGATGTAAGAGTGCACGAGCAGCCCGAAGTCCTCAGTGGCCAGGCCCGAGCGGGCCACTGCCTGCCGGGCGGCGTGCACGGCCATGGTGGGGCCGGTCTCGCCGGGCGCGGCGACGCGCACCGACCGGTAGCCGTTCATGGCCTTCTTCTCGGCGGTGTAGCGGCCGGCGGCGATCGCCTCGTCGACGGTCTCGACCTGCTCGGGCAGGTAGGTTCCGATGCCGGCGAGGTAGAGGTTGTCCCAGCGCATGTCTGTCTCCTTCAGGCGGTGTGCAGGTGTTGGGCGACGGCGGCGGCGGTGGGCGCCTCGTAGAAACGGCGCAGCGGGACCTTGACGCCGTAGCGGGTGCTGACGGAGCGCACCAGGCGGGACGCCAGCAGCGAGTGGCCGCCCAGGTCGAAGAAGCTGTCCTGCGGGTCGATGTCCGGCAGCCCCAGGACCTCGGCGAACAGCTCGCACAGCTGCTGCTCCACCACCCGCACGTCTGCCACCGACTGGACCGGGGGGACCGGCACGGCGGTCTGGGCGGGCTGGGCCGGGTGCACTTGCTGGTCTTCCTGGACGGTCACTGCTACCTCCGTGGAATGCGATACGCGCTTGCGGGGAACGTAGAGGCGGGCGGCGGAAAGCGGCTTGAGCGCAGGTCGGCGCGGGCTCGCGGAGCGGGTGCCGTTGCCGTCCGGCGGTTCGGGGCGCGCGGTGTGGCCGGCGCGGGCGGAACGCGGGCACGGCCCGTCCGCGGGCCCGCGGCGAGCGGTCATCCGCCGGGACAGGCGCACGGTGATGCCACGCCGGAGGGTGCACCGGGCGCGGACGACGCGGGGGCGGGGGCGGGGGCGGTACGGGGGCGGGGGCGGTACGGGGCAGATGGACGGAACAGCTACGGGCGCCGGCGGAATCCACGGTCCGGGTGGGCCGACGCGGCGCGGTGCGAACGCCGGACCAGGTCGAGTACGAGGCCGGTGGGCCGGGGCGGGCGCGGGTAAAGGCCGAGGCGGGCGCAGAGCCCGGCGGCGCGCGGCGGATACGGCAGGGGCCCGCCCAACCGAGACGGGAGACGGGAGACGGGACCGGGGAAAGCCGTCCCTGGGCCCCGCCCGGTTCCCACCCCGCCCGGCTCACGCAGTCAGTGCCTCGTGCAGCATCTCGTCGTCGAAGTCCTCCACCGACATGACGCCCGCGGCCGCCGCGAAGTAGCGGTCCGTCAGGGCGGGTGAGCCGGCCACCGCGCGCAGCATCGCCAACCGGTCCTCGGTGACCTCCAGGCGGCCGATGACCTGTGCTGCGATAGCCCTCGAACAGTTCGTCCTGCACGTCCTCGGCGTAGCGCCGCAGGCCCTGTTCGAGCCGCTGCGGGTCGTGCAGGGCGGCGCCGACGGCCTGGGCGAGGAGTTCGGACTGCAGGAAGGCGTCGCTGATGCCGCGGGCGGTGATCGAGTCCTTGTGGTGGGCGGCGTCGCCGACCAGCGCCCAGCCGGCCCCGGAGGACTGGCGGAAGAAGTTCTGCTGGTCGCCCGTACCGCGCAGCCGCTCCACCCGCTCCCCCGCCATCGCCCGCTCGTACAGGTCCGGGGCGGTGGTCCGGATGCTCTCCAGGTAGTGCGTCAGCGGGTCCGCGCGCACCGTGGCGAACTCGGCCTGCGGCGAGTAGGCGGCGATCAGTGTCGCGTCGTTGGTGGGCACCGCGCCGATCCACCGGCCGGGCCGCTCGTAGAGCTCGAAGTCGGCTTGCAGGCCCGTCCAGTAGGTGTAGTAGGCGCAGGTCTGCAGCGGATCCTGCAGGGTGTAGCGGGCGCCGACGCGCTGAGCGAAGGAGGAGCGCATGCCGTCGGCGCCGATGGTCAGCAGGGCGCGCTCCTCGATGCGGCCGCCCTGCGCGGAGCGGAACTCCACCCCGGTGACCCGCTCGTCCTCGAAGAGGGGGCCGGCCACCGAGCAGCCCTCGCGGAATTCCACGCCGGCGGCCACCGCGGCGTCGATGAGGAGGTGGTCGAGGAGGTAGCGGCGCGGAGCATAGCCCGCGCGCTGCCCGTGGGCCGGCAGGGCGCAGCCTTCCAGACGTACGTCGGCCACCTGGTAGACGGCCCGGTCGAGGGCCGGGCAGCCGGTGGCGCGGACCGCGTCCAGCACGCCCCAGCGAGCGAGGCGGGCGACGCCGGGCTGGTGGATGTACTGCGTGGAGAGGGTGTCGCTGGGGAATCGGGCCCGGTCGACCAGCAGGACCCGGTAGCCGGCCCGTGCCAGAAGCAGGGCGGAAGAGGCGCCGGCAACCCGAGCGCCCACCACGATGACGTCGTACATTCTGACCTCTCAGTTGGGCCGGCGCCGCCGGTACGGCCGGCGGAACCGGTACGGCCGGCACCCGTCCCGGGCCGGACGGACCGGACGGACCCGGCCGGCGACTCAGGACGGCCGGGAGGGACGACCGGAGTCGGGCGGAGGGGCGGCCGGACAGACGGACGGGCAGACAGCCGGGCGGTACGGTGTGCGGCCGGCCGGGCGACGCGGAATGTCGGCGCAGCCTGGCACGGCCATCTCAAGTCCCGCTCGACCGCCCAAGGGCCGGCCCCGGACCCACGCTGGGCGCAGGGCGGGGCAGAGCAGCACCCACCCAGGGACGGTCCGGCCGGGG
>NZ_JAYMZR010000005.1:133676-143331 GCF_035828615.1 Streptomyces sp. H27-D2
TCGGCCGGAACCCAGCGGCGCAACTCGGCCGGAGCCCTGCGGCACGCCCCGTCCGGAACCCTGCGGGACGCCACGAAGACCCGGTCCTGCGAGACGCCCGAACTCCCTGAGAGGCCGGGCCGGTTCGCGCGACACGATCAGGCCGGGTCTGCGAAGGCCTCGACGTGCTCCTGAGCCCACTGGCGGAACGTACGCGCCGGTCGGCCGGTGACCTTCTCGACGACGTCGCTGATGGGTGAGGGGCGGCCGACCGCCGCGGCCCACTGGCCGAGCAGCGAGGCGAGGATCGGCGGCGGCACGAACCTGCCCATCTGCTCCTGCGCCTCCTCGCGGCCCAGTTCACGCACCGCGACCTCACGCCCCAGCAACTCGCCGACGATCGCGAGCTGCTGACGGAAGCTCAGCGATTCGGGTCCGCTCAGCGTCAGCACCTGCCCGGCGAACGCGTCCGAGGACAGCGCCGCTACGGCCACGTCGGCGATGTCGTCCTCGTGCACCGGGGCCGTCTGGGCGTCCAAGTAGGCCTGCTCCACCGGGACCTTGCCGCGCACCGCGTAGCTCCACCCCAGCGCGTTGACCGCGAAGGCGCCCGGCCGCAGGACCGTGGTGGCCAGGCCCGACTCGCTCAACGCCTCCTCGACGGCGGCGTGATGCTGTGCCAGCGGGTCATTGTCGACACCGGGCTCCGCGATCACCGACGAGGACAGCAGCACCACGTGCCGCACGCCGGCGCTCCGGGCCGCGGCGGCCCAGGCATTGACGCCCTCCGGCTCCGCGTACAGGAACACCCTGCTCACGCCGCGCAGCGCCGCGGCGAAGGTCTCGGGGCGGCTGAGGTCCAGTTCGACGCTCTCCACACCGTCGGGCAGGGTCAGCTCGGCCGGCTTGCGGCCGGACGCGCGCACGGTGTGCCCGCCCTCGTGCAGGCGGCTCACCACACGGCTGCCGATGTTGCCGCTGGCTCCGGTTACCAGGATGGTCACGCCGTCTCCTCGAAATCGTCAGGGGTGGCGCCCCGCGGCAGCGGGCGCCGGCCACGGCCGCCGGAAGACCGGCGGAGCGCAGACCAAGCCCAGTACACAGCTGCGCCCTGGAGAACGACTTGAGCGCCCCGGTCCACCACGAGTCGAGGCCCGCCCCGGACCCTGCGCAGTCCAACAGCGCGAGAGGAGCCACGGCGATGACCCCGAGAACCCCGGTGAGCGACCCGCCCCACGCCCCAGCCATCCCCACGAACCTGACAGTTCCCGCCCCGGGCCCGGACCCCATCGCTGTCAGCCCCGGGGCCGCCCCCGCCGCCACCTCAGCGGGGGCGGACCCGGCGACGGCTTCGGTCTGCGCCCTCTTCCGCCGCCAAGCGGCCCGTACGCCGCACGCCGTGGCCCTGAGCGCCGAGGCAGAACACCTCAGCTACGCCGAACTCGACGCCTGGTCCGACACTCTGGCTCAGCACCTGACGACCACCCTGGACGTCCGCCGGGGCGACCGCGTCGCCGTCTGCCTCGAACGCTCCGTCCACCTCATCGTGGCCCTGCTCGGTGTCCTCAAAGCCGGCGCCGCCTACGTGCCGCTCAGCGTCGACGACCCCGAGCTGCGCATCGCCGACGTCCTCGCCGACGCCGGCGTCCGCATCGTGCTCTGTGCCCCGGACGCCGACGCCCGCTTCGCCGCGCACAACGTCGCTCCGGCCCACCTCCCCGCCCCGACCACGACAGTGGCACCCTGCGCACCGACGCCGGTCGCTCCCCACGACCTCGCCTACCTGATGTACACCTCGGGCTCCACCGGCCGCCCCAAAGCCGTCATGGTCGAGCACCGCAACATCACCAACCTCGTCACCGCCCCCAACTACGTCACCCTCACGCCCCGCGACCGGATTCTGCAGCTCGCCCCCGCCGCGTTCGACGCCGCCACCTTTGAGATCTGGGGCGCCCTGCTCAACGGCGCCCGCCTCGTCCTCGCGCCGCCCTACCCCCTCGACGCCGAAGACCTCGCCGCGCTCCTCCAGGACGCCGGGATCACCGTCCTGTGGCTCACCGCCGCGCTCTTCCACCGCCAGATCGACGCCGGCCCCCACACGCTCGCCGGGCCTCACACGCTCCTGGCCGGCGGCGACGTCCTCTCCCCCGACCACCTTCGCAGGCTGCGCGCCGCCCTCCCGCACTGCCGCGTCGTCAACGGCTACGGCCCCACCGAGACGACCACGTTCGCCGCCTGTCACCCCATCACCGACACCGACGCGCACGGCCGCCGCATCCCCATCGGGCACGCCATCCAGAACGCCACCCTGCGCATCGTCGACCCCACCGGCACGCCGCTTCCCGACGGGCAGCCCGGCGAACTCTGGATCGGCGGCGCCGGCGTCTCGCGCGGCTACTGGAACCGCCCCGAACTCACCGCAGCAGCCTTCAGCACCCCCTCCTGGGCCCCCTACCAGCGCTTTTACCACACCGGCGACCGCGCCCTGCGCCGCGCGGACGGCGCCCTCGAATTCCTCGGCCGCGCCGACGACCAATTCAAACTCCGCGGCCACCGCATCGAACCCGGCGAAATCGAGAACGCCCTCACCGACCACCCCGACGTGCGGAGCGCCGCCGTCGCCCTGCGGCCCCACCCGCACGGCGACCTGCGCCTCATCGCCTGGATCGTCCCCACCGACCCGGACCACGCCTTCGACCGCCCCGCGCTGCGCTACTACCTCCGCGCCCGGCTGTCCCCGCACATGATTCCCGCCGCCTATCTCACGCTGGCCCAGCTCCCCGTCACCGCCAACGGGAAGACCGACCGCGCGGCCCTCCCCGCACCCGACTGGAACACCAAGGCCATCTACACCTGAAAGCCGGTAGAGCGGCGGGTAGGGCCGGGACGCCGGCCCTACCCGCCCAGCTCCCTGTCGCGGCGCACCGACGACCAGAACGACGCGGCGATGATTCCGACACCGATCAGCCCCGTGATGACCTCGTGGATGTGCCATTTGACGGTGACCAGCAGAATGACCGCGAGCGCGCCGATCGCGTAGTGGGCGCCGTGCTCCAGGTAGACGTAGTCGTCCAAGGTGCCCTGGCGGACCAGATAGACAGTGAGCGACCGGACGTACATCGCGCCGATGCCCAGGCCGAGCGCCATCCAGAAGATGTGGTTCGTGATGGCGAACGCGCCGATGACGCCGTCGAAGGAGAACGACGCGTCCAGCACCTCAAGGTAGAGGAACGTGAAGAACGCGGCCTGCCCGGCGAGCTTCATCGCGCCGGGCTGCTCGCCCCCTCGCTTCGGCTCCTCGTCCCGCCGTTGCGCTCTCTCCTCCTCGGCGAGCTTGTTCTCGAAGTGGCCGGAGAAGCCGCTGACGACCAGATAGGTGATCAGACCGGCGATTCCGGCCAGCATGACGGCCGCGGACCTGTCGACATGCGCGCCTCCGTGCTGAGCCGCGCTGGGGGCGAGGGTGACCGCCGCGATCAGCAGGGCGATCAACGAAACGCACACAGCGGCGCCGTCGGCGCCGGCGAAACGGGAGAGCGGCTTCTCGATCCAGGACAACCAGGTGTGCTCGCGCTCACCGAAGACGAACTCAAGGAAGATCATCAGCAGGAACATGCCGCCGAAGGCCGCGATCGACGGATGGGCGTCGGTGACCAACTGCTCGTACTTCTTCGGCTCGTCGAGGGCGATCCGGACCGCGTCGAGCGGGCTCTTCTGCGCCGTGATCGAGACGATGGCGACCGGGAAGAGCAGCCGCATGCCGAACACGGCGATCAGTACGCCGACGGTCAGAAAGATCTTCTGCCAGAAGTCGTTCATCTTCTTCAACACACCGGCATTGACAACCGCGTTGTCGAAGGACAACGAGACTTCGAGGACGGAGAGGATCGCCACTACGGCGAACCCCTCCCAGCCCCAGAAATACGCGGCGAAAGCCAGGCCCAGGACTGTGACCCCGAACGACCAGCCGAAGGTTCTCAGAAACACGGCCCATCCCATCCGATTCTTGTGACCATCAGGCATCCCCGAGTCCAGCGCGTAGGCGGAAACCAGCCACCCATCGAAACGCCTGGCCGGTACATGGCATGTCCCTTCCAACCCGTACTGCATACCCTGACGCCCGTGCCGACGAGGCCGCCCAGGCCCGCAGTCCGAAGGAGAAGGTGAGCTTGTCCCCCACAGCAGCAGCCCAGGACATCGATCACACGGTACGGCGACGGCCGCGACCGGAACCTCAGCACACGCCACGGCGTGCGGCACTCCCGCCGCGATGCCCCCGCCTCACCGCGGCCCGCTGGCTCACGGCCCTCACCCTCGCCGGAACCGTGCTCGGCTTCGGCGCCCTGCCCGCGTCCGCCACCGACGGCGTCGACACGAAAGGCCTTGAGCGCGCCTCGAATCCCGACTGGATGGCAGGCCTCCCCGACAGCAGGCCGCTGACGGACCTCTCCATACCCGGCACCCACGACACCATGGCCCGCGACGTCACCCCCATCGCCGAAACCCAGCAGAGCGACCTGCCGCAGCAGTACAAGTCCGGCATCCGCGCCGTGGACATCCGTCTGCGGCATATCGGCGACCGGTTCACCATCCACCACGGCGTCGTCTACCTGAAGAAGAACTTCACCGACGTGCTCCAGCAGACGACGAGCTTCCTCAAGGAACATCCACAGGAAACCGTCGTCATGCGGATCCAGAAGGAACACACGGAGGAGAACGTCACCCGGACGTTCGAACAGACCCTCGACTGGTACCTGAACGCCAATCCCGAGACCGCCGACCTCATGCGCGACCACTGGTGGAAGCCGAATTCCTCCGCCGACCCCTTCCCCACGCTCGGCGAAACGCGGGGGAAAATCGTCTTCCTACAGAACTTCGACAGCCGGCAGCCCTACGGACTGCGCTGGTCGGGGGCGAACATGGACGTCGAGGACCACTACGAGGTCCCCACCATCTTCGACATCCCCAAGCGCTGGAACAACGCCAAAGCCCAACTCGACAAGCTGACGAACCCCGCCGCCGGCAAGATGTACGTGACGCACTTCAGCGGCGCGAGCGCCGGGGCCTACCCGATAGCCGTCGCCGGCGGATCGCTGGGCATCAAGGGCGTGAACTCTCGCGGTTTCGCGTATTTGGAGAGCGTCAATTCCCCTTGTACGCCACAGCGCTGCTTGCGGAAGACCGGCACGGTCATGATGGATTTCCCGGGCCCTGACCTGGTCAACCGAATTCTGCGGTACAACAGTGGCTGAGCGCGGGTCACCGCCTCCGGCTTCGACCCGGACAGCCCGGGCTAGCCCACGCTCAATTCACCCATCTCGCTCCAGCCATCCGCGTCCTTGATCGTGGTGCTCACGATCTCGGGCGTGCGGCGCAGCAGCGGGCGCATCTGGTCCATCGCCCCGCGGAAGTGGTCGGAGTTGACGTGCGCTTGGGCGGCGTCGTCCTGGAAGGCTTCGACCAGCACGTACGTGGTGGGGTCCTCGACGCTGCGGGACCATTCGAACCACAGGTTGCCCGGCTCGGCCCGAGTGGCGCTGGTGAAGGCTTCGACGCGCGTCGGCCACGCGTCGGCGTGCTCGGGCTTGACCGCGAACTTGACGACAATAAAGATCATCCGGCGATTCCAGGCCATCTGTACGCGTCTGCCCTCTTACGGACGGGCTCATGCGCCGGTCCGCCCCTGCTGCGCCTGGCCTGGGTGAATCTCGATTTCGCTTCCCGAAGCCGCACGCCGTGAGCCCGCGAGTTCAAGGGCGTGTTGAGCCGACCGGGTTCCCGGTCAGGGCATTGGATCTTCGGCTCAGCCGGTCTTTGGCTCCGGGAGGGGGTAGGGCTCTACCGTGTCGGCCATGACTGTCAACGAAGGACTGCAGGAGCGAGTGCCGGAGACCACCTGGGACCACTGTGTGTCGTGGGCCGCGCTGGTGACCCGGTGGCGTGTGGAGGAGACGGCGGACGACGCGGTGGCGGAGGAGTGGCACGTCACCCTGACCGGTGCCGACCATCACCTGGTGCACCTGCTGCTGGCCGCCGCGATCCACGAGCGGACCGCGGCCCTCGGTCTGGAAGGCGCCGCCGTGGCCCAGGTGCCGCTGGCGGCTCCGGGCGGCGAAGGCGTGACATGGACCTTGCAGCGCCGCGCGTACCAGGCCCTCAAGGAGGCCCCGGTCGCCAACGGCCAGGGCAGCGTGGAGCGCGCCGAGCTGCTGAAGTACGGGCAGTCCGCGCAACCCGACGAGCGCGGTGTCTGGGAGCGGGTCCGGCGGCTCTGCCAGCAGATCGCCGTCGCCACCGCGGGCGCCGTCGCCGGACCGGCGTACTGGGAGCAGACCGTCACTCTGGACACGGTCCGCACCGTCCAGCTGGGCAAGGCGCACCGGTGACTCCGAGCGCTCCCGGCCGGCCCGGCCGGTGACGGCCCCGGGGTGCGGAAGACGGCGGTCGGCGCAGGCCCCGTCCCGGAATGGTCTACGCCAGTGCGGGTACACGGACAAGGACAGCTGGTTCGTGAAGAGAGGCATCGCCGTGCTCAAGGCCCACCCCGCGATACTGCGAGATCTTGTCGAACGGTACGAGAGACTTCGAACACTGCATCGCGAGCAGCGTTCGTTAGAGACGCGTCGTCGACTGGAGGACATCACTTACACGTTGTGCGTCTTGACCGGAACACGGACCATTGAAGCAGCCCTGACCGCGGCTGAGCGGCAACTGACCGCGGCCCTCGCGAGCGAAGCGCCCGCGGCGACCCGGACGACCTCACACATACAGCTCACTGCCTGAGGCAGCTGAGCGCGTAAGAAGGACGAAGAGACTGACGTGACATCGAACCCTCCCATCTACGACGAGTTGGTCCAGAAGCACGGTGACGTCCTCACCGAGGCCCGCAGGGCCGCTGAGCAAACGCGTCAACACGCTGAAAGCGCGCTGGACTGGAGTGCTCTGAGGCACCGGCGGGGTGCTCCGCAGCCTCCGCCGACAGAGATCTGAATGCGGCGGTGAGGCCGGGGCCCGGCGGCGCTCAGCGCCTGGGCTTCGGCCGGTGCGAGGTTCCCGTGCGGGGTTTCGTGCGAAGCGCTCGTGCGGTTTTTCGTGTGCGGTTCTCATACGCGATCGCCGGGTGACCCCACGCCGGTCGGCCGCCGAAGAATCCGAGGAAGCCGCGGCTCAGTCGAGGGGAATGTGAGCGCGGACGCGCTTGCCGCCGGGCTGCCGCTCGACCTCGTAGCCGCGGCTCAGGCCCAGGACTATCTCCAGGCCGTGGCCGCCGATCCGTCCGGCGTCGGGCGTCAGGGTGACGGGCAGGCCGGCCTCGGTGTCCCCCACGGTGACGTGGAGTTCGCCGTCGGCCAGGGCCAGATCCAGCAGGCAGGGGCCGGGGGCGTACTTGACGGCGTTGGTGATCAGCTCGCTCACGACCAGGCACACGGCGCCGATCAGCCGAGCGGTCACCGGAACGCCGTGGACCTTCTGGACACGAGCGAGAAAGGCGGCCGCGAATTCGCGCGCCAGGGCGGCCATTCCGTTCTCACCATCGAACGCGGCGCTGGCCTGCGGCGGATACGCCGACGCGCTCGGCAGTGTGAGAGACACCGGGCACCTGCTTCCTCCATCGATCCGCGGCCCCCTGTGGTCCCGGACGATCGCAGATCTTCTACCCCGACCCCATCGCAGCATGCCCACCGGCTTTGTACGCCGTGCTGTGCTGTGCCGTTCCGCAGCCGTACCGGGCCGTGCCTCGGCGCCGCGTACTGCCGTACGACGCGGCGCGGCGCCGCCCAGCGGTAGGGCGGCGGCGCGGTGCCGGCCGGACAAGGTCAGAGCTGGGTGAGCAGGCCGGCGCGCAGCCTTCCCAGCATCCGGGTCAGGAGCCGGGAGACGTGCATCTGGGAGAGGCCGAGTTCGGCGGCGATCTGCGACTGGGTCATCTCCTCGCCGAACCGCATGTGCAGAATCCGCCGGTCCCGCTCCCCCAGTGCGGCGACCAGGGGCTTGAGGGCCAGTACGTTCTCGACACCGGCCATGCCGGGATCGACTTCGCCCAGCCGCTCGGCCAAAGTGACGCCCGTGGTGTCGTGGGCGGGATCGTCGGCGGGGATGTCGAGGGAGCCGGCGGTGTAGCCGTTGGCGGCCATGACGCCCTCGGTGACCTCTTCGACGCTCAGGTCGAGGTGTGCGGCGAGTTCGGCGGTGCTCGGGGCCCGGTCCAGGCTCTGGGCTAGCTCGTCGGTGGCGCGGGCCAGGTCGATGCGCAGCTCCTGCAGCCGCCGCGGGACATGGACCGCCCAACTGGTGTCACGGAAGAAGCGCTTGATCTCGCCGACGATGTAGGGCACGGCGAAGGTGGCGAACTCGACCTCGCGGGACAGGTCGAAGCGGTCGATGGCCTTGATCAGGCCGATCGTGCCGACCTGGATGACGTCCTCCATGTCGTCCGACCGGTTGCGGAACCGGCCGGCGGCGAAGCGGACCAGCGTCACGTTCAGCTCGATGAGGGTGTTGCGGGCGTACTGGTACTCGTGCGTGCCCTCTTCCAGGACCGCGAGCCGGTCGAAGAACAGCTTCGACAGCTCCCGCGCGTCCTTCGGCGCGACCCTGCCCGTGTCCTCGATCCATGGAAGTTCCCCGGACGCCTGCCGCCCGGTGTGCGCGGCCGGAGCCTCCCCGGCCCGGTTCGTCCGCGTCGTACCCGTCTGAGTCGCCATGTCCCATGCCCTCCCCGACAGTTAACGCCCGGCAATCGCCGGATACCCCGGAACCGCGTCCGCACACGCCGCGATTTCCGGAGCGGCGGTTGAAGTCGGTCGAGCCGACGAGCGCGGCGGGTTGGGCCGAGGACAAGTCCGGCACCGGCTGCTGAGGCGTGCTGACAGTAGCGGTGCGGGTTCCGTGCGCCATGCCGCATTGCGCAGTACCGGTATCGGGCAGCCGTGGGGGAAGATTGCCGGTACGTACGCCGGTACGCCCGAGTTCGTGGGGCCGGGCCGGATGTCCGGATGTACGGAGGCCACCGGTCACGGGCTGCGGGTGAGGTCCGGCCACACACCACCGCTCCCGGGAGCGGTGCAGACGAGAGGAGTCGGCGTGATCGAGATCGCAGACATCCGCGAGTGGCGGACCCACGATGTCGTGGATCCCGAAGGCAAGAAGATCGGGACGCTGGAGGCGGTGTACGTCGACACCCGCAGCGATGAGCCGGCCGTCGCCACGGTCGTCACCGGGCTGCCGACCCGTCACCGTCTGGTGTTCATCCCCCTGCTCGGCGCCGTCGTGGGGCCGAATTACCTCAAGGTCGCCTACCCCAAGTCCCTCGTCAAAGACGCGCCCTCGATGGGCACCGACGATGTGCTGCCCGCCGAGGACGAAGAGGCGATCTTCGTCTACTACGACCTGACCTACAAGCCGGGTCTCGGCGGCGAGCGCCAACTCGCGCGCCGCTGACCTCCCGTCCTCGACCCCTCGGCGGAAGGCATCCGACCCATGATCCTGATCCTGTTCCTGGTCATCGTCGCCCTGGTGCTCGGCATCATCGGCGCCGTCGCCAAAGGCCTGTTCTACCTGCTGGTCATCGGCGTCATCGTGCTCGTGGCCGACCTGGTCTACGCCGCGCTGCGCTGGCGGCGCACCGGCAGGCGGCCCATACGCTGAACCACGTCGGCCGCCCCCGGTCCGGGGG